>NZ_JBHYJC010000008.1:0-38510 GCF_042749045.1 Streptomyces sp. NPDC059008
GGGCGGGCCCCGCTCCGGCAGTGCGCCGGGGCGGGGCCCGCCGCCCTTTCGCGGCTCACCCGGGCGGGTGCGGGTAGCGCGCGGGACGGCGGGGCGGGTGATTGGCTGGAGTGCGTGAAGCCCGCGCACGTAGCCGCCGCCGCCCTGATCGGCGCGGCCACCTTGGGGATCGCCGCGCCCGTCGCGTCGGCGCAGGTCGAGCCCGATCCGATGGTGGCCGGACAACGGGTGAGCATCAGCGACGGCAGGCACTGCGCGACGGCTTCAGGAGCGCGGGTGGCCTCGGCGCTCTTCGGCTCGGTGGTGCTGCGGCCGGGCGAGCGCGGGATGGCCGCCGACGCCACGGTCGCCGAACAGGCCAGGCCGGGGCGCTACCAGGTCACCATCGAATGTGCGCCGGGCGGAGCGAGGTTCACCGAGACCGTGACGGTGCAGGACAGCCGGGTGGAGGGAGTGAACGTGACACAGGCGGCCGGTGGTCTGGTGCTGTTCGTGCTGGCCGGCAGCGCGGCGTATCTGCTGCGCCGCAGGGCCGGCGGGCGCGCCTGAGCCGTACCGTGGACGGATGACCGTGCAGCGCGTGGTGTCCCTGGTGCCGTCCCTCACCGAGGCGGTGGCCGCCTGCGCGCCGGAGTTGCTGGTCGGGGTCACCGACTGGTGCAGCCACCCGGCCGGGCTGGCGGCCGCCCGGATCGGCGGCACCAAGAATCCCGACGCCCGGCGGATCACCGCCCTGGCGCCCGACCTCGTGCTCGCCAACGAGGAGGAGAACCGCCCGCAGGACCTGGCCGCACTGCGGGCCGCGGGCCTCGACGTCCTGGTCACCGAGGTGCGGACCCTGGACCAGGGGCTGCGCGAGCTGGACCGCGTACTGGTCGCGGGCTGCGGGCTGGCCCGCCCCGACTGGCTCGACGCCGCCGAGGCCGCATGGCGCGACCTGCCGGCCCGGCCGGCGCCGCGGAGCGCGGTGGTGCCGGTCTGGCGCCGGCCGTGGATGGTGCTCGGCCGGGACACCTTCGCCGGGGACCTGCTGGCCCGACTCGGCGTGCGCAACCTCTACGCCGGCCACGCCGAGCGCTATCCGAGGATCGCGCTGGACGCGCTGAACGCCGGTCCGGCCGACCTCGTGGTCCTTCCCGACGAGCCGTACCGCTTCACCACCGAGGACGGCCCCGAGGCGTTTCCCGGTCTGCCCGCCGCGCTGGTCAGCGGCCGCCATCTGACGTGGTACGGACCGTCGTTGGCCGAGGCCCCGGCCGTACTGGCGGCGGCCCTGGCCGCGGCGCGCTGAGCGACCGCGCCCGGGAACGCACGACGTCCCGCCCGCCCGGCGGGCAGGCGGGACGCGCCGCCGCGCCCCGGAGCAGCGTGCCGCGGGGTGCGGCGCGGTGTCAGCGGCGGCCGCGCCCGCCGGCGCGCACCAGGGTGCCGTCGATGTCGCCCGCGGCGGTCTGCTTGAGCGTGGCGACGGTCTTGTGGTTGTCGATGAGGATGTTCGTGATGCAGCCGTCCGAGGGGAACAGGAGGCTGAACGTCGCCGCGCAGTGCACGTCCTCGTTGAAGAACTCGCCGCCCCAGCCCTTGGCACTGGCGGTGCCCGACGCCGACAGCAGCAGCGCACCGGCCCCGAGGGCGCCCGCGACCAAACGCATTGCCTTACCCATGACGGAACTTCCTTCCTGTCTGGACCCGGTCCGGTGCCGGGATCACCGCGCTAACGAACCAGCAACGAGTGGATTACGCTGCGTTACTCCGTCGTGGTGACGGCGCTGCCGGGCGCGTCCGAGGAAGCGGGGAGCGGCACCCCGACCGCCCAAATCCGTTTGTCCGCCGTTCGGGCGCCGCACTACCTTGCCGGGGTGGATCTCTTCTCACGCTCCTGGGCGGCGCTGCGCACCGCGGTCGCCGAACTCCCGGACAAGGACTTCGAGCGGCCGTCCGGCTGCACCGGCTGGCTCGTACGGGACCTGGTGTGCCACCTGGTCATCGACGCGCAGGACGTCCTGATCACCCTCGTCACCCCCGCCGAGGCGGAACCGACCGTCGACGCCGTGACCTACTGGAAGGTCGGGGAGCAACCGCCGACCGGCGACGACCCGCTCGACGCGCTGATCGTCCGGCTGGCCGCCGCCTACGAGGAACCGCACCTGCTCAAGTTCCACCTCGACGACGTCGGCTCCGCCGCCGGCCGCGCCGCCGAACTCGCCGACCGCGGCGCCCGGGTGAGCACCCAGGACGAGGTCCTCACCGTGGGCGACTACCTCACCGCGTACGTCCTGGAGTGGACGCTGCACCACCTCGACCTGATCGCGCACCTCCCGGATGCGGCCCGGCCGCCCGCGGAGGCCCTGGCCCGGTCCCGCGCGCTGCTGGAGCAGATCGCCGGCGCCGCGTTCCCCGCGTCGTTCAGCGACCAGGACGCACTGCTGGTCGGCACCGGCCGCCGGGCGCCGACCGGCGAGGAGCGGGCCGCGCTCGGCCAACTGGCCGCGAGACTGCCGCTCTTCCTGGGCTGAACGGACGCGCCGCCGCCCGACGCGCCGGCGCGGCGGCGGTCAGCGCCCGGCCGCCGGCGGCGCTGCCGGCAGCCGGCCGTGTGCCAGGCCCGAGGCGGTGCGGGTGGCGGTCACCGCCACCGCCGTCACCAAGGCGGCGAACAGCGCCCCGGCCAGCCAGCCGAACACGCCCAGTCCGGTGTGCCGGGCCAGGCCCGCCGCGCCCGTGACGCAGGTCCCCAGGGGGAAGGTGAAGCCCCACCAGGTCATGGTGAAGCCCATGCCGTTGCGGAAGGCGCGGACCACCATCGCCGTCGCGATCGCCAGCCAGAGCAGCGCGAAGCCCATCACGGGCACGCCGTAGAGGACCGCGAAGGCGCTCATGGCGTGCGCGGAGGAGGCGTCCACGACTCCCGGGGCGACGTCGGCGAGGTTGTTCACGGCGGTGGTGGACTGGCCGAGCGGGCCGAGGACGAGGAACAGGGTCGGGGTGAGGGCGAGCGGCAGGGCGCCGTGGTGGAGCAGCCGGGAGACCACCAGCGGCAGCACGAGCAGCGTGGCCAGCAGGGACATGCCGAAGAGCGCGTAGCAGCCGAGCAGCATCGCCACCCGCCACTGGCCGGGCGGCAGATGGGGGACCAGCGCGGGCCCCAGCGCCGCCGAGACCATGGGGGCGACCAGCGGCAGGATCCACACCGGGGTGGCGTCGGCCGGCTCGATGCGGTGCCGGGTCACCATCAGGTACGGGATCACCGCGGCGCCCGTGAGGCCGACGAGCGTGCCCACGGTCCACAGGACGGCGTCGGCGGCCACCGCGGCCGGTTCGCCGACGACGTCCCGGCCGACCGCGAGCGTGCCGCCGCCGACCGCCAGCAGCGCCATGGCCAGGCAGCCGTAGAACGGGGCGACGGCCGGGTCGAGGAGGTGGCGCCTGGCCTGGTCGGGGTGACGGCGCCAGTGCACGGCCCGGGCGGCCAGCAGCGTCAGCAGCAGCACCGCCGACAGCGCCCAGACGGCCTGGTAGGCACCGCGCAGGCCGGGCGCCGTGAACGGGAGGGCCGCGCCGGCGTTGGCGACGATCGCCGTGCCCATGACGGAGGCGTACCAGTTCGGGCCGAGGTGGCGTACCGAGCGGGGGGTGCCGGGGGCGGCGGAGGTGGTGCGGGAAGGTGCTTGCACGAGTGTTGCCATGAAACGAGCCTGACCGCTGCGAACAGCCCCCACCAGGGACATTGTCTCTATGAGGGCATAAGCTGGGGTTATGTGTTGGGGGATTGATGGGTGAGGTCCAGCCCGCCTCGTTGTCGCACCGGGTCCCGGACCTCGGCGCGCTGGAGCTGCTGCTCGCCATCGCCCGGCTCGGCAGTCTGGGGCGGGCCGCCCGCGCGCGCGGGATCAGCCAGCCGGCCGCCAGCAGCCGCCTTCGCGCCATGGAGCGCCAGCTGGGGGTGGCGCTGGTCGAGCGGTCGCCGCGGGGCTCCCGGCTGACGGACGCCGGGGTGCTGGTGACGGACTGGGCGCGGCGGGTGGTCGAGGCCGCCGAGGCGCTGGACGCGGGCGCCCAGGCGCTGCGCGGGCGGCGCGACTCCCGGCTGCGGGTCGCGGCGAGCATGACGATCGCGGAGTACCTGCTTCCGGGGTGGCTGATCTCGCTGCGTGCGGAGCTGCCCGGGACGGCGGTCTCGCTGCTGGCGGGGAACTCCAGCGCGGTGGCCGAGCGGCTGGCGCGGGGCGAGGCGGATCTGGGCTTCGTGGAGGGGTTGGACGTGCCGGCGGGGCTGGACGGCGCGGTCATCGGGCACGACCGGCTGGTCGTCGTCGCCGCGCCGTCGCATCGCTGGGCGCGGCGCCGTACGGAGCTGACCGCCGCCGAGCTGGCCGCGACCCCGCTGATTTTGCGCGAGCGCGGCTCCGGCACCCGGCAGGTGCTGGACGCGGCGCTCGCCGAGCACGGCGGGCTGGCCGAACCGCTGCTGGAGCTCGCCTCGACCACCGCCGTGAAGGCCGCCGTGGTGAGCGAGGCGGCGCCGTCGGTGCTCAGCGAGCTGGCGGTCGGCGAGGAGCTGAGCGCCCGGCGGCTGGTGGAGATCCCGGTACGCGGGCTGCGGCTCGGCCGTGACCTGCGTGCCGTGTGGCCGGCCGGGCAGCGGCCGGTGGGGCCGGCCCGTCACTTGCTGGGGCTGACCCGCGCGACCTCCTGAGGCGGTGGAACCGCCCGTCGCCGGGGCCGCCCTTGCGTTAGTGTGTTCGAATCCTTGATCGCGTGCGCGCGACAGGGTCTGACCATGCGCCAACTACCACTACGGGGACCACACATGAGGATGAGGACGACGGCCGGGATCATCGCCTCCACGGCTCTGCTCGGCACCGCGCTGGCCGGCGGTGTCGCCACGGCCGCCACGCCGGGCACCGCGCACCCGGCCGCCGCGGCCACCACCGCGACGGCCGCCTGCGTCAACGCCGAGGCGCAGGAGAACGTGAAGATCCGCAAGGAGCGCAAGCTGAACAGCACCGCGGTCGGGCTGTTCACCAAGGGCGCGAAGACCTGCATCCGCGGCAAGGCCACGGGGCAGTCGTACAACCTCTGCGGACGCTCGGGCACCGACTGGATGAAGATCACCTTCCGGGGCAACACCGGCTGGATCCCCGGCGCCTGCGGGTCCCGGGAGGTCTGAGGCCCTCACGCCTCCGGGGACGCCCCGCCTGCCGCCGCCACCAGCGCGTCCATCACGCGGGTGTCGTCCCCGGCCTCCGGGTGCCACTGCACCGCCAGCGCGAAGCCGCGCGCGTCCGGCAGCTCCAGCGCCTCGATCGTGCCGTCCTCCGCGTACGCCGAGGCCAGCAGCCCGCGCCCGAGCCGGTCCACCGCCTGGTGGTGGTAGGTCGGTACCGCCACCGGCTCGGGCAGCGTGCGGCCCAGCAGCGTCCCGGGGACCGGCTTGATGTCGTGCCGCCCGAAGACCCCGGGCGGCCCGGCATGCCCGTCGAGGTGCTGGACGAGGGTGCCGCCCAGCGCCACGTTCAGCAGCTGCAGCCCGCGGCAGATGCCCAGCAGCGGTACGCCGCCGGCCAACGCGGCCTCGATCAGGGCGAGTTCCCAGGCGTCCCGGTCCAGGGCGGGCGGACCGGTGCGGGGGTGCGGCTCCGCTCCGTACCGCGCCGGCGCCACGTCCGCGCCGCCGGCGATCACCAGCCCGTCCAGCCGTGCCACCGCCGCGGCGGCCGTCGCCGGATCGCCCGGCGGCAGCAGGGCGGCCAGCCCGCCCGAGCGCTGGACCAGCTTCGGATAGCCGGCCGGCACCAGCGCGGCCGGCTGGGTCCACACGCCCCAGCGGGCCTCTTCCTGGTAGGTGCTGATGCCGATGAGGGGCTGGGACATGAGGTGGGGTCCTTAGTGCGTGCGGAGGGGGATCGGATCGCCGGTGCCGACCGGACGCCCGGCCGGCACCGGGTGTCTCAGTCGCGTTCGAGCTCGGCCTCGGCCGCCGCCAGCGCCGCGAACTCCTCCTCGGGCGCCGCGGCGACCAGCCGGTGCCGGGAGTAGAACGCGAAGTACGCCAGCGCCACGACGTAGACGCCGAGCGCGATGAAGGCGGCGTCCTTGTCGACCAGGAACGTCGCCACCAGCGCCGAGCAGGCCAGGACGAAGGCGACGGACGAGGTCAGCATGCGGCCCGGGGTCCGGTAGGGGCGGGGCAGACCGGGCTCGCGACGGCGCAGCACGATGTGCGAGAGCGCCATCAGGGCGTAGGAGATGGTGGCGCCGAAGACCGCGACGTTCAGCATCCGGGCGCCGTCGCCGGTGGCCGCGGCCAGCGCGAAGCCCAGCGCGCCGGGCACCAGCAGGCCCAGGTAGGGGGCCTTGCGGCGGCTGGTGAGGGAGAGGAAGCGGGGCAGGTAGCCGGCCCGGGAGAGCGCGAACAGCTGCCGGGAGCCGGCGAAGATCAGGGAGAAGAAGGACGCCACCAGGCCCGCCAGACCGGCGTAGTTGACGATCCGGCCGACGGTCGTGGGCTTGCCGTCCGGCTGCAGCGCCTGGACCAGCGGATCGCCCACCGACTGGATCGCGGCCGAGCCGCGCGCGCCGGTCGCGGCGACAAAGGTGATCAGCGCGAGCAGCAGCAGGATGCCCATCGCGGCGGCCATCGCCCTGGGCAGCGACCGGGCCGGGTCCTTGGTCTCCTCCGCCGCCAGCGGTACGCCCTCGATACCGAGGAAGAACCACATGCCGAACGGGAAGGCCGCCCAGATCCCGAGGATGCCGAACGGGAGCCAGGAGTTGGCGCCGAAGGCGCCGGCCTCGACGGGGATGTCGTTGAGCGCGTCCACATGGAAGTCGGTGAGGGCGGCGAGCGCGAAGACGACGAGCGCGGCGACCGCGATCGCGGTGACGATCAGGCTGAAGCGCAGCGCCTCCCCGACGCCCCACAGGTGGATGCCGATGAACAGCACGAAGCAGGCGAGGTAGACCGGCCAGCTGGAGTGCAGCCCGAACAGGCCGAGCGATTCGACGTAGTCACCGATGAAGATGGAGATCGCGGCGGGCGCCAGGACGTATTCGATCAGGATGGCGGTGCCGGTCAGGAAGCCGCCCCAGGTGCCCAGTGCCCGCCGGGCGAAGCCGTAGCCGCCGCCCGCGGTGGGCAGGATCGAGGCCAGCTCCGCCAGCGCGAAGACCAGACAGGTGTACATCAGGCCCATCAGGACGGCGGCGATCGCCAGACCGCCGAAGCCGCCGTGCGCCAGTCCGTTGTTCCAGCCCGAGAAGTCGCCGGAGACGACGTAGGCGACGCCCAGGCCGGTCAGCAGCAGCGGTCCCGCGCTGCCGCGGCGCAGCGTGCGCCGCTCCAGATAGGTCTCGTCGGGCGATGCGCCGCCGCCCGGTGTGCCGCCGTCCACGGAAGCGGTGGGCGGTGCGGTCTGCGATTCCGTGCTGTCGGCCATGAGCCGCTCCTGCCTCGCCGAAGGGGAAAATCGAGCAAAGGTTCAGCGGCATACCTTTGCCCTGGGTGCCGCTCCGGCGCAAGACCCGTGCGTAAAAGAATGGTTAACAGGGGAGCTCGCGGGGCCCGGCGCGGCCGGACTCAGGCCGCCGGACCGGTCAGGAAGCCGCGCAGCAGCGCCGCGGTCCCGCAGCAGTGCTCCCGCATCACCTCGCGCGCGCCGTCCGCGTCGCCCTCCAGTACCGCCTCCACCAGCGCGCTGTGCTGGGTCTGGGAATGCTCCAGATTGCGCACCAGCAGCGGAATGCAGTCCAGCAGATCGTTCACGCTCGCCCGCACCGCCGCGTACTGGGCCGCCAGCGACGGCGAGCCGGACAGCTCCGCCAGCGTCAGATGCAGCAGGGTGTCGCGCCGGCGGTAGTCCGCCAGCGGCGCCTCCTGGGTCGCCGCCAGGGCCTGGCGCAGCCGGTCGGCCTGCTCGCCGGTCAGCCCGTGGGCCGCGCACAGGCCCGCCGCGCCCACCTCCAGCACCTCCCGGAACCGCAGGGTGTCCTCGACGTCGATCTTCTCGATCCGGCGCCGCAGCTCGGCCTCGCCCTGGTTCTCCTTGCGTGCGCGCACGAACGTGCCGCCGTAGCGCCCGCGCCGGCTCTCCACCAGGTCCTCGTCCTGCAGCACCTTGAGCACCTCGCGCAGGGTGACCCGGCTGATCTGCAGCCGCTCCGCCAACTCCCGCTCCGCGGGCAGCCGTTCGCCCTGGGGCACCAGGCCCAGCCGGACGATCTGGAGTATCTGCTCCAGCGCCTCCTCGAAACCGTTGCCCGCCCGCACCGGCCGCAGCACAGGTGCCAGCCGATCAGCCGCATCGTCCATCGAAACCCCTTCCCAAGCAAAGGTTCGTGTGCATACCTTATGACCTCCGGATGCAGTGACAGGAGGCAACACCGTGGCAGACCGCACGCCCCCACTCTCCGTCGAGGAGCTCAGAGTCCTCGTCGACGCCGGGGAGATCGACACTGTCGTCCTCGCCTTCACCGACATGCAGGGCAGGCTCCAGGGCAAGCGGTTCGCGGCCCGATACTTCCTCGACACCGTCCTGGAGCACGGCACGGAAGGCTGCAACTACCTCCTCGCCGTCGACGTCGACCTCAACACCGTCGACGGCTACCAGATGTCCTCCTGGGAACGCGGCTACGGCGACTTCGCCATGCACGGCGACACCGCCACCCTGCGCCGCACCCCCTGGAACCCCGGCACCGCCCTGATCACCGCCGACCTGGCCTGGCACGACGGCTCGCCGGTCGTCGCCTCGCCCCGGCAGATCCTGCGCCGCCAGCTCGACCGCCTGGCCGAGCGCGGCTGGCGCGCCTACGCCGGCACCGAGCTGGAGTTCATGCTCTTCAAGGACACCTACGAGGACGCCTGGTCCCGCGGCTACCGCCAGATGACCCCGGCCAACCAGTACAACGGCGACTACTCCGTCCTCGGCACCGGCCGCGTCGAGCCCGTGCTGCGCCGCATCCGCAACGAGATGGGCGCCGCCGGGATGACCGTGGAGTCCGCCAAGGGCGAGTGCAACCTCGGCCAGCACGAGATCGTGTTCGTCTACGACGAGGCGCTGACCACCTGCGACCAGCACTCCATCTACAAGACCGGCGCCAAGGAGATCGCCGCCCAGGAGGGCATGGCGCTCACCTTCATGGCGAAGTACGACGAGCGCGAGGGCAACTCCTGTCATATCCACCTCTCGCTCCAGGACGAGCAGGGACGGCCCGTACTCGCCGATGACTCCGGCCCCTACGGGATGTCCCGCACCATGCAGCACTTCCTCGCCGGCCAGATCGCCGCGATGCGCGACTTCACGCTCTTCTACGCGCCCAACATCAACTCCTACAAGCGCTTCCGCCCCGGCTCCTTCGCCCCCACCGCCGTCGCCTGGGGCCCCGACAACCGCACCTGCGCGCTGCGGGTCGTCGGCCACGGCCGCTCCCACCGCCTGGAGAACCGCCTGCCCGGCGGCGATGTGAACCCCTACCTCGCGGTCGCCGCCATGGTCGCGGCCGGCCTGTACGGCATAGAGCACGAGCTGGAGCTCCCCGAGGCGACCACCGGCAACGCCTACGCCGGCGACGCCGCGCATGTCCCCACCACGCTGCGCGAGGCCGCCGAGCGGTGGGAGAACAGCCCGATCGCCCGGGAGGCCTTCGGCGACGAGGTCGTCGACCACTACCGCCACATGGCCCGCGTCGAGCAGGACGCCTACGACGCCGCCGTCACGGACTGGGAGCGCTTCCGCTCCTTCGAGCGCATGTAAGGAACCACGCTGTGTCCAATGGTCCGCACGAGTTGAAGATCCTCAACCCGGCCACCGAGGAAGTGGTGGCCACCGTCCCCACCACCTCCCCCGAAGAGGTCGACGCCGCCGTCCGCCGGGCGGCCGCGGCCCAGGAGGCCTGGGCCGCCGTCGCACCCGGCGACCGGGCCCGCCTGCTGCGCCGCTTCGCCGACGTCGTCGACGCCCATGTCGACCCGCTCGCCGAACTCGAACTCCGCGAGGCCGGCCACCCGCTGGGCAACGCCCGCTGGGAGGCGGGCAACGTCCGCGATCTGCTGCACTACGCCGCCGGGGGCGTGGAGCGCCTGACCGGCACCCAGATCCCGGTCGCCGGCGGGGTGAACATCACCGTCCAGGAGCCGCTCGGCGTGGTCGCCGTGATCGCGCCCTGGAACTTCCCGATGCCGATCGCCGCCTGGGGCGCCGCCCCGGCCCTCGCGGCCGGCAACGCCGTCCTGCTCAAGCCCGCCGAGACCACCCCGCTGACCGCGCTCCGGCTCGCCGAGCTGGCCCTGGAGGCCGGGCTGCCCGAGGGCCTCTTCCAGGTCCTGCCCGGCGAGGGGCCCGTCACCGGCACCGCGCTGGTCGACCACCCCGGCGTCGCCAAGGTCGTCTTCACCGGCTCCACCGCCACCGGCCGGCAGATCGCCGCCCGCTGCGCGGCGCAGACCAAGCGGCTCACCCTCGAACTCGGCGGCAAGAGCCCCAACATCGTCTTCGCCGACGCCGACATCGAGGCCGCCGCGGCCGCCGCCCCCGGCTCCTTCCTCGACAACACCGGCCAGGACTGCTGCGCCCGCAGCCGCATCCTCGTCCAGCGCGGCGTCTACGACCGCTTCATGGAGCTGCTGGAGCCGGCCGTCAAGGCCTTCACGGTCGGCGACCCGGCCGACCCCGCCACCCAGATGGGCCCGCTGATCTCCGCCGCCCAGCGCGAGCGGGTCCGGTCCTACGTCCCCGAGGACGCCCCGGCCGCGATCCGCGGCGAGGCGCCCGCCGGCAAGGGCTTCTGGTACCCGGCCACCGTCCTGGAGGGCCGCCCCGAGGACCGTACGGCCGTCGAGGAGATCTTCGGGCCGGTCGCCGTGGTCCTGCCCTTCGACGACGAGGCCGAGGCGGTGCGGCTCGCCAACGCCACCGACTACGGCCTGTCCGGCTCGCTGTGGACCCGCGACGTCGGCCGAGCGCTGCGCGTCTCGCGTGCCGTCGCGGCCGGCAACCTCTCCGTCAACTCCCACAGCAGCGTGCGCTACTGGACCCCCTTCGGCGGGTTCAAGCAGTCCGGCCTCGGCCGTGAGCTGGGCCCGGACGCGCTCGCCGCCTTCACCGAGACCAAGAACATCTTCATCAGCACAGAGGAGCGCTAAGTGACCGACCAGACCGCAGTGTGCCGCCGCCTCGTCGGCCGTACCGCCGTGATCACCGGGGCCGGCAGCGGCATCGGCCTGGCCACCGCCCGCCGGCTCGCCTCCGAAGGCGCCAACGTCGTCTGCGCCGACATCGACGAGACGGCCGGCAAGGCCGCCGCCGAAGAGGTCGGCGGCACCTTCGTCCAGGTCGACGTGACCGACTCCGACCAGGTCGAGGCGCTCTACAAGACCGCCTTCGACACCTACGGCTCGGTCGACATCACCTTCAACAACGCCGGCATCTCGCCGCCCGACGACGACTCGATCCTCACCACCGGCCTCGACGCCTGGAAGCGCGTCCAGGAGGTCAACCTGACCTCGGTCTACCTGTGCTGCAAGCACGCGCTGCCCTACATGCAGAGCCAGTTCGAGCGGACCGGGCGCGGCGGCTCCATCATCAACACCGCCTCCTTCGTCGCCGTCATGGGCGCCGCCACCTCCCAGATCAGCTACACCGCCTCCAAGGGCGGCGTGCTGGCGATGTCCCGTGAACTGGGCGTGCAGTTCGCCCGCGAGGGCATCCGGGTCAACGCCCTGTGCCCGGGGCCGGTCAACACCCCCCTGCTCAAGGAGCTGTTCGCCAAGGACCCCGAGCGCGCCGCGCGCCGCCTGGTGCACGTCCCCGTCGGGCGGTTCGCCGAGCCCGAGGAGATCGCCGCCGCGGTCGCCTTCCTCGCCAGCGACGACTCCTCGTTCGTCAACGCCGCCGAGTTCCTGGTCGACGGCGGCATCGCGGGCGCGTACGTCACCCCGCTGTAGGTCGCCTGTTGTTCACTTCCGGGTAAGCGCCACGGCGGCCGGACGTCGCTCGACGCCCGGCCGCCATGCGCTAGCGTCCGCCTTCGGTTCTTCGTTCGACAGGAGTGCGTTCCATGCTCAACAAGCGTCGCTGGCTGGCAGCCGGTGCTGCCCTCGTGGTCGCCGGAGGCGGCGTCGCGGTCGCCCAGACGGCCACCGCCAAGCCCGCCCCGCGCCACTGCCCCACCCTCCAGGTGTCCAAGGGCTGGTACGGCGACAACAAGGCCAAGCTGCAGAAGATGATCGACGAGCGCGGCAGCTGCTCCGGAGGCGGCGGCCCGCGGCCGGTCGCGACCTTCGACTGGGACAACACCGTCGTCAAGAACGACATCTCCGACGCCACGCTGTCCTGGATGCTCCGGCACGACAAGGTGCTGCGCCCGGCGAGCTGGAAGGCCACCAACAAGTGGCTGACCGACGACGCCGCCCGCGCGCTCACCAAGGCCTGCGGCACCTCCGTGCCCGCCGGCCGACCGCTGCCGACGTCGACCGACACCGACTGCACCGACGAGATCCTCGACGTCTACCAGGACGCCGAGACCTCCACCGGCAGACAGGCCTTCGAGGGGGAGTGGAACCACCGGCGCACCGTCCCCGAGTACGTCTGGATCACCCAGCTCTTCGCCGGCCACAGCCCCGAGCGGCTGACCGGCTTCGCCCGCGCCGCGCGCGCCGAGCACCTCGCCGCGCCGATCGGCACGGAGCAGAAGGTCGGCACGCACACGATGGAGGGCTACGTCCGCTACTACGCGCAGCAGCGCGACCTCATCGGCACCCTCAAGAAGGCCGGCTTCGACGTCTACATCGTCTCCGCCTCGGCGGAGCCGCTGGTACGCGCCTGGGCGCCCGGCGTGGGCATCGACCGCGACCACGTCATCGGCATCCGCAACCTCGTCCGCGACGGCAAGCTCACCACCGGCGTCCAGGGCTGCGGCGACGTGAAGGACACCAACGGCGAGGTCCTGACGTACATGGACGGCAAGCGCTGCTGGATCAACCAGGAGATCTTCCACGTCAAGGGAGCCAAGGCCTGGCGGCAGCAGGACCGGGCGCACCGCCCCGCCTTCGCCGCGGGCGACGCCGAGACCGATGTGACCTTCGTCGGCGACGCCACCGCGGGACACCTGGCCATCAACCGCAACAAGCCCGAGCTGATGTGCCGGGCCTACGACAACAGCGACCACCGCTGGCTGGTCAACCCGATGTTCATCGAGCCCAAGAAGCGCCAGACCGACCCGTACCCGTGCGCGACCGCCGGCTACACCCGGCCGGACGGCACGCTCGGTCCGGTCCACCGCGCCGACGGCTCGGTGATCCCCGACCAGCAGGACACCGTGTACTGACCGCACCGATCCCTACCGGGGAGGGCCGCGCCGGTCACAGAAAGGCGTGGCCCTCCCCGCGGTACGTCGGCACCGTGTCCACCACCTTGTCCCCGTCGACCAGTTGCAGCCGGCTGAACCGCTCGCACAGCTCACCGGCCTTGGCATGCCGGAACCACACCTTGTCGCCGATCGCCAGCCGGTC
Source organism: Streptomyces sp. NPDC059008 (assembly GCF_042749045.1). Classification (NCBI taxonomy): domain Bacteria; kingdom Bacillati; phylum Actinomycetota; class Actinomycetes; order Kitasatosporales; family Streptomycetaceae; genus Streptomyces; species Streptomyces sp. NPDC059008. Next base: position 13,508 of record NZ_JBHYJC010000008.1, read on the forward strand.
CGCGGCCGGCCCCAGCAGCGGCGTCTGCACCTCGCCGGGCCCCTCCTGCGGGTCGTAGCGCAGCCCGGCGGGCAGATGCGGCACCGGCAGCCGGTCCGCGCCCGCCACCCCCGACGCCGGATAGCCCCCGCCCAGCACCGTCACCACGCCGGGACCGGGCCGGCGCACCACCGGCTGGGCGAACAGCGCCGCCGGACGCCCGCTGAACGAACGGAAGTTGTCGAACAGCCGCGGCACGTACAGCCCCGATCCGGCCGCGATCTCGGTGACCGCCGCCTCCGCCGCCGTGTGCTGCACACTGCCGGTCCCCCCGCCGTTGACGAACTCCAGCCGCGGGGCCACCGCCCGCACCGCCCGTACGGCCTCCCAGCGGCGCCGCGCCAGCTCCTTGCGCGCCGCCGCCTGCATCATCCGGACCGTCCGCGAGAACACCGGCTTGCCGGCGACCTCGTCGCCCACACCCGCCACATGCCCCTCGTACGCCATCAGCCCCACCAGCCGGAACCCGGGGCGGCGCACCACCGTCCGGGCCAGCGCGGCCAGTTGGGCCGGTGCCCGCAGCGGCGAGCGCCGCGCGCCGACCCGCACCCCGCCGCCCAGCAGCCGGAAGGAGGTGTCCAACTCCAGGCACACCCGCACCTCCTCGCCGCCACGGCCACCGCCCGGACGCGCCGCGTCGATCAGATCGAGCTGCGCCGGATCGTCGACCATCACCGTCACCGCGCCGGCGAGCGCGGCATCGGCGGTCAGCTCGGCGAAGCCGGCCCGGTCCACCGACGGGTAGGCCAGCAGCACGTCGGTGAAGCCCGAGCGCGCCAGCCACAGCGATTCGGCCAGCGTGAAACTCATGATCCCGGCGAACCCGTCCCGCGCCAGCACCCGTTCCAGCAGGGCCCGGCAGCGCACCGACTTGCTCGCCACCCGGATCGGCTTCCCCTTCGAGCGGCGCACCAGATCCGCGGCGTTGGCGTCGAAGGCCTGCAGGTCGACGACGGCCAGCGGTGCGTCGAGGTGCGCGGTGGCCCGGTCGTAACGGGCCTTGTCGCCATACGCGTCGGCGGTGTGCTGGGACATGGCCCGCAGCCTGCCAGACCTCTCTACCACTGGGTAGGGGAGAGATCGCGACAGAGCGGACATGGCGGCGACTTGGAGTACCCCCTGCTCCTTGCGGGCTTGGGGGAGGGTTGGAGCGCCGACGGCGCCAGCCTTAGAGTGGCCCGACACCGCAACCAGCAGGTCAGCGGCGTGTTGTCCGGATACCAGCCACCCTGCCCCGATTGCGGATCGGGTCCGGGGACACGGCGCAAGGGGGAGCGCGGGTGAGCACCGACGCCGATTTCGCCGATGCGCGGCACATCCCGCCCATACCCCCGCGGCCGCCCCAGCAGCCCCCGGTGACCGCGGCGCCGCGACCGAACACCGACCCCCGTACGACCGTGCTGCGCCGGGTCCCGAGCCCGCCGCCCGCCCCGCCCACCAGGGCGCAGGCCGCGCAGCCCCCCGCCGACCCCACACCGCCCCAGCGGCCCACGCCCCCCGCCGCCCCGGCCGTCCCGCCGCGTCCCGCCGCGCCACCACCGGCGCCACCCACCGCGCAGCCCCCGCGCCCGCACCAGGCGCCCGGCTCCCCGGCACCCGCCGCACCGCCGCCGCCCCGGCGCCCGGACTCCTTCCGGGACACCGCCGCCTTCCACCTGGCCAACAGCCAGGAGCTGTGGAACGGCAACGGCGAGCCCGGCGCCGGCGCCCCGCCGCGGGCCCGCAGACCCGCCTCCGCCACCCCGTCCGCGGCGCCCGGCAGCGAACCGCCGACGCCCGCGGCCGAGCGTCCGCCGCAGCCGCCCTGGCCCCAAAGGCCCCTGCCGCACCAGACGGCCGGGGCCGTCCCCGGCATGCCCGCCGGGCCCCGGCCGCGGCCCTCGGCCGGCCGCCGCCCCGGCGCCCGGCTGGCCGCCGCCGCGGCCTGCCTGGTCCTCGGCATCGGCCTCATCGGCGGTGCCGCGGCCGGCAGTTGGCTCACCGACGACTCCGCCGACGCCCCGCCCACCCCGGAGGCCGCCTTCGCCGCGGGCCGCGACGTCTGGCGCAACACCCCCGTCGACACCCTCTTCCCGCGCACCGTCGAGGGCCTGGGCGTCGGCCCCGGTGGCGCCGACCGGACCTGGACCCGGATCGCCGTCGCCCGCGACAGCGGCTGCACCGGCGCCTACGACCGCCCGCTCGCCCAGGCGCTCACCGGGGCGGGCTGCGTCCGCCTGCTGCGCGCCACGTACCTCGACGCCACCCGCTCCAGCGTCATCACGGTCGGCGCGCAGACCGCCAAGGCCGACGCGGCCGGAATGATCGCTCTCAACACCCGCTTCAGCACCAAGAACCTGGGCAGCCGCACGGACCTGATGCCGCTGCCGTACGCCCCCGAGGGCACCCCGGCCGAGGGCTTCGGGCGCGCCCAGCGGGCCAGTTGGACCGTCCGGGTGCTCACCGACATCCCGGTGATCGTCTTCGCCGTCTCCGGCTTCGCCGACGGCCGGACCGTCTCCGCACCGCAGTCCGCCGAGGCCGCGGTCCGGCCGGGCGCCACCACCGCCCCGGCCGAGTCCGGCCTGGGCCACGACGCCAAGGACCTCGCGGACCGCATCGCGGCCGACTTCCGCACGGCGTCCGGCATCTCCTCGCACACCACGGAGTCCTCGCCATGACGAAGACCACGCTGCGCGGCGCCGCCGTCGCGCTGGCCTCCGCCGCGCTCGCCGTGCTGCCCTCCGTGCCCGCCCGGGCCGATGTGATCCGCGCCCAGGAGTGGGGCCTGCAGGCCGTCCACGCCCAGCAGGCCTGGCGTACGACCAAGGGGTCGGGCGTCACCGTCGCCGTGCTGGACACCGGTGTCGACGCCAACCACCCCGACCTGGAGGGCCAGGTCCTGCCCGAGAAGGACCTGATCGGCTTCGGCGCCGGCCCGGGGGACGTGGCATGGGCCCGGCACGGCACCGGGATGGCCAGCGTCATCGCGGGCCGGGGCCACGGCCAGGGCCGCCAGGACGGCGTGCTCGGGGTCGCCCCCGAAGCCAGGATCCTCCCGGTCCGGGTGATCCTGGAGGACAACGATCCGCAGCGCGGGCGGGCCCGCACGGAGAAGGCCGGCGCGCTCGCCGACGGCATCCGCTGGGCCGCCGACCACGGCGCCGACGTGATCAGCATGTCGCTCGGCGACGACAGCGAGTCCGCCCACCCCGAGCCGCGCGAGGACGCCGCCATCCAGTACGCCCTCGGCAAGGGCATCCCCGTCGTCGCCTCCGCGGGCAACGGCGGCGAGAAGGGCGACCACGTCTCCTACCCCGCCGCCTACCCGGGCGTCATCGCCGCCACCGCCGTCAACTACCGGCGCGAACGCGCCGACTTCTCCACCCGCCACTGGTACGCGACGGTCAGCGCGCCCGGCGACGAGATCGCCATGGCCGGCAACGGCAGCGCCTACGTCTCCGGCTGGGGCACCAGCCCCGCCGCGGCCTTCGTCTCCGGCGCCATCGCGCTGATCCGCTCCGCCCACCCCGACCTGAGCCCCGACCAGATCCGCCGCCTGCTCACCGCCACCGCCCAGGACTCCCCCGAGGGGGGCCGCGACGACGACTACGGTGCCGGACTGATCGACCCCGCCGCCGCCCTCAAGGCCGCCCCCGCCCTCAAGCCCGCCTCCCAGAAGCCGTCCCCCGCCGCCTACGCCGCTCGCTACTTCGGCCCCGGCCCCACCAAGGACGACCCCACCGCCGGCCCCGTCGACTGGGTCCCCTGGACCGCCGGCGCCGTCGGCCTGGCCCTCGTCGCCGCCGCGGCCCTCATCTGGCGAACCCGCTCCTGAGCCCCCCGGCACGCGACGGCGCGGCGCGCCGGCCAGATACGCTCGCCGACGTGCAGAAGAACATCCCCGATCCCGGCTTCTCCGACGACGACGGCTCGGCCGACCCCGCGCTGGCGGCCGCCCTGGCGGCGTACGACGACGACCGGAGCGCCGAGCCGCGGCTCCTCGCGGCGCTGGCCGGCGCCCGCGTACTCGTCCCGGTCGTCGCCCTCCTCGGCGAGGTCGAAACCGGCCCGGACGGCCTGCGCCGGGAGAAGACCAGCGATATGGCGGTCCCCACCCTCCAGGCTCCGGACGGCCGCCGCGCGCTGCCCGCCTTCACGTCGATGGAGGCGCTCCAGCGCTGGCGTCCGGACGCCCGCCCCGTGGCGGTGCCGCTCCGGCAGGCGCTGCTGGCCGCCTCCCACGAGCAGGCCGACACCCTCGTCATCGACCTGGCGGGCCCGGTCACCTACCAGCTCACCGGCCCCGCGCTGCGCGCCCTGGCGGAGGGCCGTACGACCGCCGACCCGCTCGCCGACCCGGCCGTCACCGACGCTTTGCGCGGCCTGCTCGCCGCCGAGCCCGCCGTGCTCGTCGCCCATCTCGCGCCGTCCGACGAGACCGACGGCACGCTCGCGCTCGGCCTCGCCGCCGGGGCGCCGACCGCTGAGGTCGCCCAGCGCCTGGCCCAGTCGCTGGCCACCGACGAGGTGCTGCGCGCCCGGCTCGTCCGCGGCCTGGACCTGGCCCTTCTGCCGCCCGGCGGCACGACGGCCGGGGAACCCCTCTTCCGGCGCTGATCCGCCGCCCCGGGGCCCGGCATCCCGCCCGGACCCGGGGCCGCCCAACGGGCGGGGTCGTCCCCAGGGCCGCACAATGCGAGGAGAGCTCAAGATCCACGCGAGGAGAGCCCCATGGAGAAATCCGAGACGGAGGCGGCGACCTCCACGATTCTGACCCGCGTCGTCGTGGCCGAGTTCCTCGGCACGCTGCTTCTGGTGTTCTTCGGCGTCGGCTCGGTGGTGCTGGCCGGCGAGTACATCGGCACCTTCGGCATCGCCCTGGCCTTCGGCTTCACGCTGCTGGCACTGGCCTACGCCCTCGGCCCGATCTCCGGATGCCACGTGAACCCCGCGGTGACGCTCGGCATGCTGCTGGCCCGCCGCATCACGGTGCGTACGGCCGTCGAGTACTGGATCGCCCAGATCGTGGGCGCCATCGTCGGCTCCGCGGTGCTCTTCCTGGTCGCCACGCAGATCCCGGGCCTGCAGACGCACGGGGCCTTCGGCACGAACGGCTGGGGCGACCGCTCGGCGGTGCACATCAACCTCGGCGGCGCCTTCGTCATCGAGATCGTGATGACCTTCCTGTTCGTCTTCGTGGTGCTGGCGGCCACCCACAAGGTGGCCGTGCTCGGCTTCGGCGGACTGGCCATCGGCCTGGCGCTGGCCGTCGTCCACCTCGTCGGCATCCCGCTGACCGGCACCTCCGTCAACCCGGCGCGGTCCATCGGCCCGGCCCTGTTCGCCGGCGGCGCCGCCATCACCCAGCTGTGGCTGTTCATCGTCGCGCCGCTGATCGGCGGCGCCCTGGCGGCCGTGGTCCATCAGGTCACCCATCCGCCCCATGAGCCGCTCATCGTCGCCGACGAGGGCATGCCCACCGACGCCGCGACCGGCCCCGGTGGACGACCCTGAGCCGGGGCGCCCCGCGCCCGCGCATGAGGAAGGGCCCCGGCCGTCTCCCGGCCGGGGCCCTTCCTGGGTGCGGAGAAATCCGTGGCTTCAGCCGTAAACGGGGCCGGTGAACTTCTCCCCGGGGCCCTGCCCCGGCTCGTCCGGCACGATCGACGCCTCGCGGAACGCCAGCTGCAGCGACTTCAGCCCGTCCCGCAGGGGGGCCGCGTGGTACGAGCCGATCTCGGTGGCGCTGGCGGTGACCAGCCCGGCGAGCGCCTGGATGAGCTTGCGCGCCTCGTCGAGGTCCCTGTGCGCCGCGCCGTCCTCGGCGAGCCCCAGGTTGACCGCCGCCGAGCTCATCAGATGCACCGCGACCGTGGTGATCACCTCGACCGCCGGCACCTCCGCGATGTCACGGGTCATGGCGTCGAAGTCGGGTTGCGCCGCGCTCGCGGCGTCGGGCTGCTGCGGGGTCTGGTCGCTCATGTCTTCGGGCTTCTTCCTGCTGAGGGGTCGGCTCCAGCCTATGGGCATCGCTCACGGGCCCCGCGTCCGGGAGTGTCATCAAGGGTGCGGAGCGCTCCCGCGCCGCCACCGGTGCCCGCACAGGAGTGGGTGCCACCTCTTGACTCGTGTATTCTGGTGTTCCGACCGGCCGGACACGCATGTGACCGGCCCACAAGTGGAGGCTCCGATCTCCCACCCGACCGACCTCAGGTTGGCGGGTCAACGGTCCGGCTGCGCCCCGCGGAGACTTCGCGGCGGTGCTCCAGATCTATGTGGAGCCCCGCCTGTGTCCCGTCCGGGGCGTTTTGCATGTTACCGGCGCGGTTGGTCACACCGAACAGACGTTACGCGGCAGTCCGCCAGGCCGTCGCGTGGTGCTACCGAGGAGGATCCATCAGCGCCGAGCCCCGCATCAACGACCGGATTCGCGTCCCCGAGGTGCGACTCGTCGGTCCCAGTGGCGAGCAGGTCGGCATTGTGCCGCTTGCCAAGGCCCTGGAGCTTGCGCAGGAGTACGACCTCGACCTGGTCGAGGTGGCGGCGAACGCCCGTCCGCCGGTCTGCAAGCTCATGGACTACGGAAAGTTCAAGTACGAGTCGGCCATGAAGGCCCGTGAGGCGCGCAAGAACCAGGCGCACACGGTCATCAAGGAGATGAAGCTCCGGCCGAAGATCGACCCGCACGACTATGACACCAAGAAGGGTCACGTCGTCCGGTTCCTCAAGCAGGGTGACAAGGTCAAGATCACGATCATGTTCCGTGGTCGCGAGCAGTCCCGCCCCGAGCTGGGCTTCCGGCTGCTGCAGCGGCTCGCGTCCGACGTGGAGGAGCTCGGCTTCATCGAGTCGAACCCGAAGCAGGACGGCCGAAACATGATCATGGTCCTCGGTCCGCACAAGAAGAAGACCGAGGCGATGGCCGAGGCCCGTGAGGCGCAGGCCGCCCGCAAGGCGGAGCGCCAGGGCGGAGCTCCCGCGGAGGAGCCCGCCGAGGAGCCCGCCGAGGCGTGATCTCTGGGCGAGCCCCGGATCCATGCCGGGGCACCCGCCCCGGATACCAACCGATACATCTGACGCTCCCGCTAGCCGGTCCGTGCCGGTGGGAGCGCCACTGACGAGGAGAGAACGGCGCATGCCGAAGAACAAGACGCACAGCGGTGCCAGCAAGCGCTTCAAGGTCACCGGCTCCGGCAAGGTGCTGCGCGAGCGCGCCGGCAAGCGCCACCTGCTCGAGCACAAGTCGTCCCGTGTGACGCGTCGCCTCACCGGCAACGCCGAGATGGCCCCGGGCGACGCCGCGAAGATCAAGAAGCTTCTCGGCAAGTGAGCCGCCGCGCCCCACTCGACGACCGGGGCGCGCGACTTCGACCGGGACACAATCGACTTGGGTCGTGTGACGACAACCACGACCCCGCTACAAGGAGTTAACAAGTGGCACGCGTCAAGCGGGCAGTCAACGCCCACAAGAAGCGCCGGGCGATCCTCGAGCAGGCCAGCGGCTACCGCGGCCAGCGCTCCCGCCTGTACCGCAAGGCGAAGGAGCAGGTCACCCACTCCCTCGTCTACAACTACAACGACCGCAAGAAGCGCAAGGGCGACTTCCGTCAGCTGTGGATCCAGCGCATCAACGCCGCTGCCCGCCAGAACGGCATGACCTACAACCGCTTCATCCAGGGTCTGAAGGCCGCCAACATCGAGGTCGACCGCAAGATCCTCGCGGACCTCGCGGTCAACGACATGAACGCGTTCGCCGCGCTCGTCGAGGCCGCTCAGAAGGCGCTTCCGAGCGACGTCAACGCCCCGAAGGCTGCCTGAACCCCAGCCTGACGACGTTGTGACGCGGACCCGCAGGCCCCGGCCTGCGGGTCCGCCGCATTTCCGGACCGGGCGCCGACGGACCGGCCCCGTCCCCGCACGCACCGAACAACAGAAGTGAGCCGCCGCCCATGGGCACCCCCGAGCTGATCTCCCCGCGTTCCCCGCGTGTCACCGCCGCCCGGCGGCTGGCCCGCCGCGCCTTCCGCGGCAAGGAGCGCCGGTTCATCGCCGAGGGCCCGCAGGCCGTACGGGAGGCCATCGCGCACCGCGTCGACGGCGCGCCCACCCTCATCGAGCTGTTCGCCACCGTCGAGGCCGCCGAGCGGCACGCCGAGATCGTCGAGGCGGCCCGCGCGGCCGGCGTACGGGTGCACTTCGCCGACGACCGGACCGTCGCCGACATCTCCCAGACCGTCACGCCGCAGGGCCTGCTCGGCGTCTGCCGGTTCCTGGACTCGCCGTTCGAGGAGATCCTCGCCGCCCGCCCGCAGCTGATCGCGGTGCTCGCCAACGTCCGCGACCCCGGCAACGCCGGTACGGTGCTGCGCTGCGCGGACGCCGCCGGCGCGGACGCGGTCGTGCTGACCGACGCCTCGGTGGACCTGTACAACCCCAAGTCGGTACGCGCCTCGGTCGGTTCGCTCTTCCACCTGCCGGTGGCGGTCGGCGTACCGGTCCAGCGGGTGGTGGAGGGGCTGCGGACCGCCGGAGTACGGACCCTGGCCGCCGACGGCGCGGGCGACCGCGACCTGGACGCCGAGCTGGACGCCGGCTCCATGGGCGGGCCCACCGCCTGGGTCTTCGGCAACGAGGCCTGGGGCCTGCCCGAGGAGACCCGGGCGCTCGCGGACGCCGTCGTACGGGTTCCCATCCACGGCAAGGCGGAGAGCCTCAACCTCGCCACCGCCGCCGCGGTCTGCCTCTACGCCTCCGCCCGCGCCCAGCGCAGCCCCGGCGGCTGCCGCGCGGTGTCACCCGCCTGAGGGGCGTACCGCGGATCGTCCCGGCACATCCGAGGCGAGCTAGTAGTCTTGCGTGCCGGGGGCCCGGGAGGGGGTAACGGGGATGAGTGTGAGGACTTCCGGCATCACAGTCGCCACTGACAGCGGTCCGGCCGACGGAGCCGGGCGCGTACCGTCGCCCGCCAGCGGGCCGGAAGCGTACGGTGCGGGACTCGACCCCGACGATCTGCCCGACGGCCTGGTCGTCTCCGACGAGACCGGCCGGGTCGTCTGCTTCAACGCCGCGGCCGCCAGGATCACCGGGATCGCCTCCGAGGACGCGCTCGGCCGCCCCTTCGAACAGGCCCTGCCGCTGCAGGACGTCGAGGGCCGCCGCTGGTGGCGGCTGACCGACCCCTATGGCGGGCTCGCCATCCGCCGGGGCCAGCCCGAGCGCAATCTGCTGCTCGGCGGCCGCGAGGTGCTGGTCTCCGCCCGCTACGTCCGCAGCCGGCCCACCGGGCCCGTGCAGCGGTTGGTGATCGCGCTGCGCGGCACCGAGGCCCGGCGGCGTACGGAGCTGAGCCACGCCGAGCTGATCGCCACCGTCGCCCATGAACTGCGCTCCCCGCTGACCTCCGTCAAGGGGTTCACCGCCACCCTCCTCCAAAAGTGGGAACGCTTCACCGACGACCAGAAGCGGCTGATGCTGGAGACGGTGGACGCCGACGCCAACCGCGTCACCCGCCTGATCGCCGAACTGCTGGACATCTCCCGGATCGACTCCGGGCGGCTGGAGGTCCGGCGGCAGCGCGTCGACATGATCGCCGCGGTCCGCCGGCACGTCCAGGCGCAGACCACCGCGGGCCAGCGGCCGGACCGCTTCCTGATCCGGATGAGGGGGCCGCTGCCGGACCTGTGGGCGGACCCGGACAAGGTCGACCAGGTGCTCGGCAATCTGCTGGAAAATGCGGTGCGCCACGGCGAGGGAACCGTCACCATCGAGGTCGGACCAGCGACGGACGCGACCAGCACGGAGGGGACGAGCGTCACCGTGAGCGACGAGGGCCCCGGTATTCCGGAGGAGTCGATGAGCCGTGTCTTCACCCGCTTCTGGCGGGGCAGCAAGCGCGGCGGCACGGGCCTGGGCCTGTACATCGTCAAGGGCATCGTCGAGGCGCACGGCGGCACGATCACGGTCGGCCGGGCCCCGGCCGGCGGCGCGCAGTTCCGATTTAGCCTGCCCGTCGCGACGCCGGCCTTTATGAATTAGAGCTGCCGCGAAGCGTCGTGCAAGGGTGGTGGCGGGCGACGGGCGGGACTGAGCGTTCCGCGGCGGGCGCCCCGCAGGGGCGAGGACCGGTCGCGCTGCCCGTCCCCCTTAGACTTGACCTTTGGCACCTTTGGCGCACAGGCATCGCGGGCACAGCGCGGGCTCGGCATCCGACCTTTGTGATCGAGGAGCCGAGGCGAAGCGAGCCAAGCCAAGCCAGTCCACCGGAAGCACGGGAAGAGATGTCCGCACCCAATAAGTCGTACGACCCTGTCGAGGTCGAAGCCCTGAAACCGGAAGAGATCGCCGCCCGGCTGGACGAGGCGCTGGCCGCCATCGCCGCCGCGGGCGACCTCGACGCGCTCGCCCAGGCGAAGATCGCGCACACCGGTGGCACCTCGCCGCTCGCCCTCGCCAACCGCGAGATCGGCGCCCTGCCCCCCCAGGCCAAGGCGGAGGCCGGCAAGCGCGTCGGCCAGGCCCGCGGCCGGGTGAACCAGGCGCTCAAGGCCCGTCAGGAGGAGCTGGAGGCGGAGCGCGACGCGCGGGTGCTCGTCGAGGAGGCGGTGGATGTCACGCTGCCCTACGACCGCACCCCGGCCGGCGCCCGGCACCCGCTCACCACGTTCATGGAGCGGGTCGCCGACGTCTTCGTCGCGATGGGCTACGAGGTCGCCGAGGGCCCCGAGGTCGAGGCGGAGTGGTTCAACTTCGACGCCCTGAACTTCGTGCCCGACCACCCGGCGCGCCAGATGCAGGACACCTTCTTCGTCCAGGGCAACGGCACCGAGGGCGATGAGAGCGGCGTCGTGCTGCGCACCCACACCTCGCCGGTGCAGGCCCGTACGCTCGTCGACCGCGAGCCGCCCGTGTACGTCGTCTGCCCGGGGCGGGTCTACCGCACCGACGAGCTGGACGCCACGCACTCCCCGGTCTTCCACCAGATCGAGCTGCTCGCCGTCGACGAGGGCCTGACCATGGCCGACCTCAAGGGCACCCTCGACCACATGGTCCGCGCGCTGTTCGGCCCCGACATGAAGACCCGGCTCCGGCCGAACTACTTCCCGTTCACCGAGCCGTCCGCCGAGATGGACATGGTCTGCTACGTCTGCCGTGGCGAGTCCGTGGGCGACCCCGACCGCCCGTGCCGCACCTGCTCCAGCGAGGGCTGGATCGAGCTGGGCGGCTGCGGAATGGTCAACCCCAAGGTGCTCGTCGCCTGCGGCGTCGACCCCGAGAAGTACAGCGGCTTCGCCTTCGGGTTCGGCATCGACCGGATGCTGATGTTCCGGCACAACGTGGAAGACATGCGCGACATGTTCGAGGGCGACGTCCGGTTCACCCGGCCGTTCGGGATGGAGATCTGATGCGGGTCCCGCTTTCTTGGCTGCGGGAGTACGTCGACCTGCCGGCGACGGAGTCCGGCCGTGACGTACAGGCCAAGCTCATTGCCGTCGGCCTGGAGGTCGAGACCGTCGAGCGGCTCGGCGAGGGCCTCAAGGGCCCGCTCGTCGTCGGCCAGGTGCTGACCATCGAGGAGCTGGAGGGCTTCAAGAAGCCGATCCGCTTCTGCACCGTCGATGTCGGCGACGCCAACGGCACCGGCGAGCCGCAGGAGATCGTCTGCGGCGCCCGCAACTTCTCGGTGGGCGACAAGGTCGTGGTGGTCCTCCCGGGCGCCGTACTGCCCGGCGACTTCAAGATCGCCGCGCGCAAGACGTACGGCAGGACGTCGCACGGCATGATCTGCTCCGGCGACGAGCTGGGCATGGGCGACGACGGCTCGGGCGGCATCATCGTGCTGCCGCCGGAGTACGAGGCGGGCACCGACGCCATCGAGCTGCTGGAGCTCGTCGACGAGGTGCTGGACATCGCCGTCACCCCGGACCGCGGCTACTGCCTGTCGATGCGCGGTGTCGCCCGCGAGGCCGCCACCGCCTACGGACTGCCGCTGCGCGACCCGGCCCTGCTGGACGTGCCGCCGCCGAACTCCGCCGGCTACCCGGTCAAGGTCTCCGACCCCCTGGGCTGCGACCGCTTCACGGCCCGCACGGTCACCGGCCTGGAGCCCGAGGCGCGTTCCCCGATCTGGCTGCAGCGTCGGCTGCAGAAGGCCGGGATGCGCCCGATCTCGCTCGCCGTCGACATCACCAACTACGTGATGCTGGAGCTCGGCCAGCCGCTGCACGCCTACGACCGCGCCACCGTGGACGGTCCGATCGGCGTCCGGCGTGCCACGCCCGGCGAGCAGCTGACCACCCTGGACGGCACCAAGCGGGTGCTGGACGCCGGGGACCTGGTCATCACCGACAACCGCGGCCCCATCGGCCTCGCGGGTGTCATGGGCGGCGCCAACACGGAGATCGCGGGCCCGGTCACCGACCCGGAGACCGGACAGCCGCGCGGCACCACCGACATCGTGGTGGAGGCCGCGCACTTCGACGCGATCTCCATCGCCCGCACGGCCCGCCGGCACAAGCTGTCCTCGGAGGCGGCCAAGCGCTTCGAGCGCGGCGTCGACCCGGAGGCCGCGTCCGCCGCGGCGCAGCGGACCGTCGACCTGCTGGTGCTGCTCGGCGGCGGCACCGCCGAGGACGGCGTCACCGAGGTCGTCTCGCCCCGCGGACCGCGCACGATCACCATCCCCGCCGACCACCCGGACAAGGTCGCCGGCGTCGCCTACGGCCGCGAGACCGTCGTCCGCCGCCTCCAGCAGGTCGGCTGCGACGTCTACGGCCAGGACGAGCTGGTCGTGACCGTGCCGTCCTGGCGGCCCGACCTCGGCGACCCCAACGACCTGGCCGAAGAGGTCATCCGGCTGGAGGGCTACGAGAACCTGCCCTCCACGCTCCCGAAGCCGCCGGCCGGCCGCGGGCTGACCGAGCGTCAGCGGCTGCACCGCCGGGTCGGCCGGGCGCTGGCCGGTGCCGGCTACGTCGAGGCGCTGAACTACCCCTTCACCGGCTCGCACGTCCTCGACCAGCTCGGCATCGAGGCGGACGACCCGCGGCGCGCGGCGGTCACCCTCGTCAACCCGCTGTCCGACGAGGAGCCCGACCTCCGTACGACCCTGATCCCGGGGCTGCTCGGCGCGCTGCGCCGCAACTACGGCCGGGGCACGCACGATCTCGCGCTCTTCGAGACCGGCCCGGTCTTCCGGGCGACCGGCGACGAGCGGCCGGCCAGCCGACTGGTCGTCGACCGCCGGCCGACCGACGACGAGATCGCCTCGCTGGACGCCTCCCTCCCGCAGCAGCCGCGGCGCGCCGCCGTGGTGCTCGCCGGCGGCCGTGAGCAGGCCGGCTGGTGGGGCGAGGGGCGCCCCGGCACCTGGGCGGACGCCATCGAGGCGGGCCGTACGGTCGCGCGGGAGGCGGGCGTCGAGCTGATCGTCCGTCAGGACCAGCACGCGCCGTTCCACCCGGGCCGGTGCGCGGCGCTGCTCGCCCTCGTCGACGGCGAGGAGGTCCTCGTCGGCAACGCCGGTGAGCTGCACCCGCGCGTCATCAAGTCGCTCGCGCTGCCGGAGCGTACGTGCGCGATGGAGATCGACCTGGACCGCCTGGAGCGGGCCGGAGCCGGCCCGCTGCGCGCGCCGAAGATCTCGGCGTTCCCGGTCGCGACCCAGGACGTCGCGCTGGTCGTCGACGGCTCGGTCCCGGCGGCGGACGTCGAGAGCGCGCTGCGTGACGGTGCGGGCGAACTGCTGGAGTCGCTGCGGCTCTTCGACGTCTTCACCGGCGAGCAGCTCGGTGCGGGCAAGAAGTCGCTGGCGTACGCGCTGCGCTTCCGCGCCGCGGACCGGACGCTGACCGCGGAGGAGGCCTCGGCCGCCCGTGACGCGGCGGTGGCGGTGGCCGTGGAGCGGACGGGTGCGGTGCTGCGCGGCTGAGCGGCCCGCCTGCCTGTGGTGAGGGGCGGGGGCGCGGAGGGTGTGAGCCTTCCGTGCCCCCGCCCCTTCGGCGTGCGGGGGTCGGGTCTCCGGTGGGTGGGCCGTGTGGTGCCTGTGGGGGACCGGCGGGGGCGAGGAGACCATCGGCCCCCTGCGCCATCACCCAATCGAGTGGTTATTTACCTATCGTCGTGGGATGGGCACATAACGTCGCGAGAATCGACCAGGTCGATGAGGCCCGCGTGACCGCTGCAGGCGGGCCGAACCGATCGGCGCAACACCTGCAAGGAGTCATCGGACAGGCCCTAGGGGGACCAACGGCATGATCCGAACGTGGACGCGGGGCGCGACGCGCGCCGGCGCGGCCCGTGTCCGGCGGGCCACGGTCTTCGTCCTGCCGGGCCTGTGGGTGCTCGGCGTGGTGGGCTGGGAGCTCTCCCACCCGACCAGCGGTCAGCTGCTGCAACTCCTCGCCGCCGCACCGGCCATCGCCTGCGCGGGCACCGGCCGCCGGCAGTGCGTCCTGCTGGGCGGGGTGTGCGCGCTGCTCGCCCTCGTCCCGTTCGGCAGCGAGGGACCCGGGGCCGGGCCGGGCACCCGCGCGCTCACCTGCGGTGCGATTCTCGCGGTGATCGGCGCCAGCTATCTGACGGCCGGCCGGCGGCTGCGGCTGGTGCGGGAGCTGGAGCGCACCCGCGAGGTCGCCGCGGCCGCGCAGCGGGTGCTGCTGCGGCCGCTGCCGCCGCGGATCGACGGGCTGGCGCTGGCGGCCGACCACCTCTCGGTGAGCGAGGGCGCGGTGGTCGGCGGGGACCTGTACGAGGTCGTGGGGACCCGGCACGGCGTCCGGGCGGTGATCGGGGATGTGCGCGGGCACGGCCTGGCGGCCATGGGCATGGTCGCGGCGATGCTCGGCAGCTTCCGCGAGGTGGTGCACGACGAGGCCGAACTGACCGGTGTGCTGCGCCGGTTGGAGCGCTCGCACCAGCGGCATCTGCGGGAGCGGGGGCGCGTCGAGCAGCCGGGGGGCGGTGCGGAGGCGGCGAGCCCGCTCGCGGAGGAGTTCGTGACGCTGCTGCTGGTGCAGATCGCGCAGGACGGCTCGGTCACGGCGCTGAACTGCGGGCATCCATGGCCCTATCGGATCGACCGCGGGGCCCTCGCGCCGGTCGCCCTGGTCGCCCCGGCCGATCCGATGCCGCCGCTGGGACTGTTCCCGCTGCCGGAGGAGCTGGCCGCGGTGCGGTGCGGTCGACTGGAGCCCGGCGCCGCGCTCTTCCTGCACACCGACGGGGCGGTGGACGCCCGGGACGCGGCGGGGGAGTTCTTCCCGCTGGCGGAGGCGTTGCGCGGCAGCGTCGAGGCGGCCGAGTCGCCCTGCGGCCCCGTGCCGTCCGGGGTGGTGGACGAGGTGCGGGAGGCGCTGCTGCGCCATGCCGGCGGGCGGCTGACGGACGATGTGGCGCTGCTGATGCTCTGCAACGACCGGGTAGGGCTGCCGGCCCGGAGGGCCGGGGCGGGGCGGCGTTCGCTGTCGCTCGGCGGGCGAGGGACCGGCAGGGGCGCCTCCTAGGGCGGGCCCGGTGGGACAGCGGCGACCTGCCCCGCGCCCCACCGGTCCCGGCCGTGCGCTCTTCGTATCCCAGGTCAGCGCCCGTCTTTCGCGGCGGCCTCCTTGCCGCTCAGCGACGGGAAGCCGACGCCGGTCAGTTCCTCGGAGGCCTCCCACAGGCGCTTGGCGCTCTGCGGGTCGCTGGCCGCGGCCGACCTGCTGACCATCGTCGGACCGCCGCGCATCTCGCCGAACCCGTCGGGGCCCAGATAGGCGGCACCGGGCAGGTCCTGGGTGGCGGCGTAGAGCGTCGGGAGCGCGCCGGCCCGGTTGTCCTGGGCGATCACCCTGTTGCCGATCCGCATCAGGGCCCGCCGGGCCGCGCTGGCGTCGTGGCTCTGCAGATTGGTGGCGGCGTAGCCGGGATGTGCGGCGAGGGCGCGCACGGGGGAGCCCGCCGCGGTCAGCCGGCGCTGCAGTTCCAGGGTGAACAGCAGGTTGGCCAGCTTGGACTGGGAGTACGCCCGGTAGGGGGTGTATTCACCGGTCAGGTCCAGGTTCTCGAAGTGGACGCGGGTGCCGGGGGCCTTGTGCGCCATGGACGCCACCGTGACCACGCGGTCGGTGACGTGCGGCAGCAGCAGGTTGGTCAGTGCGAAGTGGCCGAGGTGGTTGGTGCCGAACTGCGTCTCGAAGCCGTCCTTGGTGCGGGACTCGGGGACGGCCATCACCCCGGCGTTGTTGATCAGCAGGTCCAGTCCGCCCTGCCAGGACTCGGCGAACGCCCGCACGGAGGCGAGGTCGGCGAGGTCGAGGCGGCGCACTTCGAGCGTGCCCTTGGTGCCCTTGACGGTGGCGGCGGCCTCCTCGCCGCGTCTGACGTCCCGTACGGCGAGCACGACATGTGCGCCGGCCCGGGCGAGGGCGTCGACGGTGGCGAGGCCGAGCCCGCTGTTGGCGCCGGTGACCACGGCGGTGCGGCCGGTCTGGTCGGGGAGGCGGGTTGCGTTCCAGGTGGGTGTGTGAGCCATGCCCTCAATGTAGGCAGCGCCAACAATGATGTCAATGACAACAATGTAGCCAGTGAATACATCGGCGCTAGGATGGCGGCCATGCAGACTCGTCGCTACCACCACGGAGACCTTCGCGCCGCGCTGCTGGACCGCGCCGAGCAGACACTCCGCGAGAAGGGTCCGGGAGCCCTGTCCCTGCGGGAACTCGCCCGTGACCTCGGCGTCAGCCACGCCGCGCCGAGCCGGCACTTCAAGGACAAGCAGGCGCTGCTGGACGCGCTGGCGCGCACCGGGTTCGAACGCATGGAGGCGGCCCTGACCGCGTCCCAGGCGGCGGCCGGCGCGTCGTTCGCCGAGCGGCTCGGTGCGCTCGCCCGCGCCTACGTGGACTTCGCCACCGCCAACGCGGCCCTCCTCGACCTCATGTACACGGTCAAACACGAGCCGGAGGCGTCCGAGGCGCTGATCGCGGCCGCGCACCGGCTCGCGGCGATGGCCGTGGAGCTGGCCGCGGACGGGCAGCGCAGCGGCGACGTACGGGAGGGTCCCGTCGAACGGATCGCGATGCCGCTCTTCACCACCCTGCACGGCTTCGCCGGGTTCGCCACCAGCGGCGTGCTCTCCGCGGACGAGGTCGCCTCCGGTCTCGACGACGTGATCGGGTACATGCTGCGGGGCTGCGCGGCGGACGGACGCGAGGTCACGTGGTCCGAAGGGGCGCCCGGCCTGCACTGCCTGGGCCCGCGCCCGCCCCGGGGCACTTCACACCCCGTGTGAAGCGGGGTTCACTACGCTCGACTGGCGGAGTGGTGAAGTCGACAAGGCCATGAGCGGGGAGCCCACGGCGGGTCCGCTCACCGGGAGGCCGTTGTGGAGCCCAATACCCTGCTCGATGCGATTCTCGACGAGGCCGGCATCTCGCACGCCGGGCTGGCCGCCCGGATCAACGGCCTGGGGCGGCAGCGCGGGCTGGCGCTGAGGTACGAACACACCGCGGTGGCCCGGTGGTTGAAGGGCCAGCGCCCGCGCGGACAGGTACCGGACCTGATCTGCGAGGTCCTCGGCGAACGGCTGCACCGGCCGGTCGGACTCGACGACATCGGGCTGAGCCGCCCGGGACGCCACAGCGCCCCCGACACCCCGCTGTCCGGCTTCGTCGAGCGGGCCACCGCGCTGTGGCGGTCCGACGAGCAGCAGCGGCCGCATGTGCTCGCCGCCCCCGCGCTCACCGGCACCTCGGCGGTCATCCCCGTATGGGAGTGGGAGAACCCGCCCGAGGACTGCGATGTCTCACGCGACGGGCTGACCCGGGTCGGCCTGGCCGACATCGAGATGCTGCGCGCCGCGCGCGGCCACTACGAGCAGATGTACCGCAAGGCGGGCGGTATCGCCACCAGAGCGCGCATCGTGGGATTCCTCAACGCCGAGGCGGCGCCGCTGCTGCGGGGCAGCTACAGCGACGCGACGGGGCGTCAGCTCCACCGGGCGACCGGCGGGCTGGTCGCCGTCGCCGGCATCTGCGCCTACGACTCGGACGCCCTCGGGCTGGCCCAGCGCTACTTCCATCAGGCCCTGCGGCTGGCGAAGGCCAGCGGGGACCGCGGGCTCGGCGCGTACGTCATCGCGCTGCTGGTCAACCAGTCCCTCTTCGTACGGGAGTACCGCCAGGCGGTCGCCTTCGCGGAGGCCGCGCTGCGGGCCGCGGGCCCGCAGATCACTCCGGCGCTCTCCGCCGACCTCTATGCCATGCAGGCCAAGTCCTACGCCCGGCTCGGCGACGGCACCAGCGCACTGGCGTGCATCCGGCGCGCGGAGGCGGCCGCGGAGCGCATCCGACCCGGACTGGAGCCGGCCGAGACGGGCTATGTGCAGCCCGGCCTGGTGAACGTACAAGTGGCGGAGGCCCTCCTCAGCCTCGGTGACCTGCGGGCCGCCCGGGAGCAGGCGGACGCCGCCGTCGACACCCCCGCACACGACCGCGGCCGGGTCCACCGGCTGGCCATGCTCACCCATATCGAGCTGCGCCAGGGCGATGCGGACCGGGCCGTGGCCAACGCGGCCCAGATGACGGAGCAGGCCCGGGGCATGGAGTCGCAACGGCTGCGGGACCGGCTGCGGGCGGTGCGCGAGCACCTGGCGGAGACCGGGAGCTCCGCGACGGACGAGGCGGCCGAACTCATCGACGAGGTGCTGCGCGTTCCGCTCTGACCGGGCACGTGTCACCTTGCCGGTCCAACAGCGGAAGGTGGCAGTTACGTGCGGTGGAACAATCTCAGCGAGAAGCCCGTCTATGCGAACCCGTGGTTCCGGGTCAATCTGGCCGATGTGGCGTTGCCCGACGGCCGTCACCTGGACCACTTCCTGATCCGGATGCGGCCGGTCGCCGTCGCCACGGTGGTCAACGCCGCCCACGAGGTGCTGCTGCTGTGGCGGCACCGGTTCATCACCGACACCTGGGGATGGGAGCTGGCGGCCGGGGTCGTCGAGGACGGTGAGGACGTCGCGGCCGCGGCCGCGCGGGAGATGGAGGAGGAGACCGGGTGGCGCCCCGGCCCGCTCCGGCACCTGCTCACCGTGGAGCCGTCCAACGGCCTCACCGACGCCCGGCATCACATCTACTGGTCCGACGAGGGGGAGTACCTCGGCCTGCCGCAGGACGCCTTCGAGTCCGAGCGGCGCGAGTGGGTGCCGTTGAAGCTGGTGCCCGACATGGTGGGCCGGGGGGAGGTGCCGGCCGCCGGTATGGCCGCGGCCCTGCTGATGCTGCACCACATCCACCTGGGCTGAGGGCCGTCGGGCCGACCGGCCGCGGGCGGACGGGGCGATCGGGCCGTCCGTCCGCGGCGGGGCTCATCGGCCGAGCGCCTGCCACAGGGCGACCACCAGCGCCGCGAGTCCCGTGAGTGCGGCGAGGGACGGCAGTGGCCAGCGGGTGCTCTCCAGCCGCGTGACGCGGGCGGTCAGTTCGTCCGTGTCACGCGCGCTCTGCTCGGAGCGCTGCGCCTGCAGCGCGAGTTGGCCGTCGACCCGGGCGGTGCGTACGTCGAGCACACGCCTCAGCTCCGCTAAGTCGGCGGTGGTCAGGTCGGGTTCGGGGTGGGCGGTCACGGTCCGCTCCTCATTCCTTCGGTCAGCGACTTCGTCGTGCGTACGCGCCTCAGTCAACTGCGCTGCGCCGAAGGGCGGGAGCGTGTGCGGTGGGCAGATGCGGGTCTGCACTTCACACCCCGTGTGAAGTGACCGCGGGTGACGGCGCGACGGTATGCACACGGGGTGTGAACCACGCACCCCCGCCGGGCCCCCGCACACGCTTCCGTGTCCGCACGCGGGGGAGTTGACTCGAACTCCCCACGGGGAACCGAGGCCGGCGGACGGGCGCCCGCCGGCCCGGAGTCCGCCCGCCGGAACTCCCCCGAGCGGCGGGCGGGCACTCCTCCCGAGCGTCGGGTTCTCAGTACGAGTAGAACCCCGACCCCGACTTCCGCCCCAGCCGGCCCGCGTCGACCATGCGCTGGAGGAGCGGGGGAGCGGCGTAGAGCGGCTCCTTGTACTCGTGGTACATGTTGACGATGTGGGCGACTACCGCCCTGACCTGCGGTTTCCGAGCCCATTCGGGGTCTGTGGGTCGCCCAGGGATTCCTCAGGGACATTCGGTTGTGGATCTTGTTCGAACCACTCGTCCATGGCGGCGAGGCCTCGCTTGCCCGCCTCGGGCATGAAGTGAGCGTAGTGGTTCAGCGTGGTCTGCGGCGAGGCATGCCCGAGCCACTCCGACACGCTGACGATCGATTCGCCGGCCTCGAGTTGGGTGCTCGCGTACGTGTGCCGGAGGACGTGGAACATGTCCGCGCGGGAGAGCTCGTAGACAGGGTGCCGACGGGTGCGGCCGCCGTATGTCTCGGCCTTCTCGCCGATCACCTTCAGAACTCCTGCCGCCGCGAGCGCGGGCCGCCAGCTCCGCTTGTTCCACATTGCGTAGTTGATTCGATTGCCCTGCGAGGTGGTCAGGACCAGCCGGACGGTGATCGGTTTGCGCTGCCGCGCTTCCAGCTCGGTCGTCGGTGACTCAGGGTTTCGCCACGGGAGCGTGCAGGTGACCGAGGGGAAGCGGCGGAAGTGGTCCTGGAGACGCTTGGCGAGGTTGGGGGAGAGGGGAGCGTCTCGCGATTTGCCGCCCTTGGGCAGGCAGAAGTACGGCCTTCCCTTGGAGTCCCACCGCAGCTGCCGGCGGATGTGTACGAGTCCGGCATCGAAGTCGAAGTCCTCCTCCCCGAGGCCGAACGCCTCGCCTTGGCGCAGGCCGAGGCCGACGCCGAGGTCCACCGCGATGTGGTACCGATCCTGGAGGCCCGCCCGGACGGCATCCACGGTTGACCTGGACCATGCCTTGGCCCTCCTCTTCGAGGGTTTGGGAGCCTTGACCGTCCGGTGAGCCTTGCAGGGATTCTTGATCAGGCGGCCGTCGTCGACGGCGGCTTCGAGGATCGTGGAAAGGTGGATCCAGATCACCTGGGCCGTGGACGCCTCCACCCGCGTCAGCAACTGCGTCGTCCAGATGCGCAGCGCGGCAGCGTCGATGTCCCGGAGCGCCGTTTCACCCAGGAACGGAATGATGTGGTTCCAGATCTTGCTGCGCATGGGGGCGGCGGTCGAAGGTTCGTCTGAGCGGCTCGGCCACCAGTGCTTCTCGATGTACTGGGCGAGTGGGATCGCCCCGTCGCGGGGGTCCACGAACTCGCCACGTGTGGTGTCGGTCTGTGCGTTCGCGAGCCACTGCTTCGCGTCCTCGCTCGTGTCGAACGAGCGGTCCCGGACGCCAGGAATGCCCTTCACCCGGTAGCGTTTGCCCCTGCCCCACAGGGCTGTTCGATCACGCTTGCCGGTGTCCTTGTTGGGCCTCTTCTTGAGCCAGCGGTCTTCTATGTACCCCGCCAAGGGAATTTGCTCCTATGAACTCAACTACATACGTTCGTACGGCATAGTGGAAGGTCACGCGCCGGGACTTCGAAAGGCTCCGAAAGATCGAGGCACTACCTTCGGGCTTACAGATAGCCTTCAAGGAGCGTGTACTGCGCGCTTCATCGGCATCTGCCTGAGGGGATTGAGAGCAGCGTTGGAGCGTGAATCTTCCTGCTCTTGCGCCATGACCCATTCATCGAGCGCCGAAATCCTGTACATGACGCGGCCTCCCATGCGGAAGCTCGGCGGCCCCTGCCGTCGGTGACGCCAGACATACAGGGTGTTCGGTGAAATTCCGAGGTATTCCGCTGCCTTGGTCAAGTTCAAGAACGCGGCTTCATATGTGGGCGTGATCTGGTCGTGCATCTCTGGACTCCTGGGTTAGAAGCGTCGATGTCACGTCAGGATCCGGAGAAGTCCGAGCTTGGTGAGACCGGGAAATTCTGGTAGTGCGGGTACTGGCTGCCCCAGGGGTTCTGAGGTTCGGCTGCTGCTCTGGGGCTTAGCAGTCCATGACGCTGGATCATCCTCTCGTTGACCTGGGGTTTTGCTGATACCCGTACGTTGGCATGGCGTCCGCGCAGGTCTCCAGTCGCGGACGTCTGCCGTAGGCGAACTGCCGTGAGTCAGAACCCGGCGTATAGGCCAGACCCGTCCGCCACTACCTGGGCCTTTGGGCTGCGTCGGAGGTCCTTTCTGGCCTTTCAAGCGCCTTGCCGCTTTGGGTAGCCGAAATTCCCTCAAGAGTCCCTCTGGCAGAGCTGAAAGTCCCTGAAAAGCCAAGAGGTGGGTGGCCATCGGAGGCGCCTGAGAAGCCAATCCAAAGGGTTGAGGCCCAGGCCGACGGGGCGCTTGCCTTCCACGCACGGGTCCCTCGCCTCTGCGTGGCCGGAGAGCACATGGCGGACCGTCAGGAACCATCCCTGTGCCTGCGCGGAGACCACACGCCAGGGAAGGAGCGAACAATGCGTACACCGGATCACCTCCGCCTGTGCGGAGACCACCTGCCCACCGCGCAGCGCCTGGTGAAGGAGCACGGATCACCTCCGCCCGCGCGGAGACCACGTCGGCGCTGCAGCGCGGGACTACGAGATCGTCGGACCACCTCCGCCTGCGCGGAGACCCCAACTCCCAAACTTCGGGCCTAAACCGGACGGCGGATCACCTCCGCCTGCGCGGAGACCACGATGAGCCGGCGGATCAGGCTCACGCCGCTGCCGGATCACCTCCGCCTGCGCGGAGACCACGACACGATCCGGTTCCGGCTGGCGGCCATCAGCGGATCACCTCCGCCTGCGCGGAGACCACTCACCCGCGGCCGGACCCGCGACGCGATCCACCGGATCACCTCCGCCTGCGCGGAGACCACTACCAACCGATGATGCCGCCCTTGTTCCGGCACGGATCACTCCGCCTGCGCGGAGACCACATCGCGCGCCTGGACCGCCCCGCCTTCGCCTCCGGATCACCTCCGCCTGCGCGGAGACCACTTGTGGCTCGGCCGGCATCTGGCCGTGGCGATCGGATCACCTCCGCCTGCGCGGAGACCACATCGGCGCGATCACGGTCACGAACCGGACCATCGGATCACCTCCGCCTGCGCGGAGACCACGGGGAGTTCCCCCTGGTCCGGTTCACCGAAGGCGGATCACCTCCGCCTGCGCGGAGACCACTTCGCCAACAGCTCCCCCATGTCGTGGGGGATCGGATCACCTCCGCCTGCGCGGAGACCACGGCGCCGACGCGCTGGAAGTTCTCGCACTTGAGGGATCACCTCCGCCTGCGCGGAGACCACGAGGCGGAAAGCGCGAGCCTCACCCCATCGGCCGGATCACCTCCGCCTGCGCGGAGACCACAAGCACGCGCACGCCACAGTCGCGATCGTGGACGGATCACCTCCGCCTGCGCGGAGACCACTCCATCGGATCACCAGCACCCACCTCCCCTCGCGGATCACCTCCGCCTGCGCGGAGACCACTTGAGCGTGGCACGCAGTTGCAGCGCCCGGGACGGATCACCTCCGCCTGCGCGGAGACCACCGCTCCGACCAGTACGAGACGTACGCCTCGGGCGGATCACCTCCGCCTGCGCGGAGACCACGGTCGAGCAGGGCAAAGCGCCCGCGTCGCCAGCGGATCACCTCCGCCTGCGCGGAGACCACTGCCTCGTCTTCACCGCGACGAACGTGACCACCGGATCACCTCCGCCTGCGCGGAGACCACGGCGAAGGTCGTGGCCAGGGGGTGGCCGGGACCGGATCACCTCCGCCTGCGCGGAGACCACAAGGTGTTGGCGTTGGCGAGCGACATGATGGCCGGATCACCTCCGCCTGCGCGGAGACCACTATCAGTGAGTTGGAGCGTTGGTAGCCCGCGCTGGATCACCTCCGCCTGCGCGGAGACCACCCATGGAAACGGTCGAATACGAGGACAACCGACGGATCACCTCCGCCTGCGCGGAGACCACAGGGCCACGAACTACCGCGGCACCGCCAAGGACGGATCACCTCCGCCTGCGCGGAGACCACGGGACGCCGGTGTCGCCGGAACCTGGGCCCGCCGGATCACCTCCGCCTGCGCGGAGACCACCGCCCACTGCTGGGCAACCCGGGGCGCCGTGCTGGATCACCTCCGCCTGCGCGGAGACCACCCCCGATGGGGGAACGCGGCCAAGCTGAAGAACGGATCACCTCCGCCTGCGCGGAGACCACGGCCGCGAGTTCACCATGGCCGACGCCTACACCGGATCACCTCCGCCTGCGCGGAGACCACCTTGCCCCGTTCGGAGACAGGGCCCGCGTCACCGGATCACCTCCGCCTGCGCGGAGACCACGGCGATGCGGGCGCGGCGTGCGGCGGCAGCGGCGGATCAACTCCGCCTGCGCGGAGACCACGTCATCCAGGAGATCGACCCCGTCGGGGCGGGCGGATCACCTCCGCCTGCGCGGAGACCACGCGTCGGCCCGACCGCGCGAGTAGGCCACGAGCGGATCACCTCCGCCTACGCGGAGACCACATCTCCGTCGACATCACCACGGCGATCCCTCTCGGATCACCTCCGCCTGCGCGGAGACCACCTGATTGATCCCCGCGGCGGCGCCCTGCACTCCGGATCACCTCCGCCTGCGCGGAGACCACTCGACTCGTTCGTCCCCCATCCCCGTTCCCTTCGGATCACCTCCGCCTGCGCGGAGACCACGCCTCCTTCGCCCCCTTGGCCTCCTTCTGGTACGGATCACCTCCGCCTGCGCGGAGACCACTTCTTGCCCTTGCCTGTGCCGGGCGGCTGCAGCGGATCACCTCCGCCTGCGCGGAGACCACAGGAACCCCGGCTCGTGCCATTTCTGGACTGACGGATCACCTCCGCCTGCGCGGAGACCACCACCAGGCGATCTCCGGGTGGACCCGCGGCGGCGGATCACCTCCGCCTGCGCGGAGACCACGACATCGCCCCGGCAGGAGCGGCCACCTGCGGCGGATCACCTCCGCCTGCGCGGAGACCACGTCGGTTGCGGGGCTCAGGCGGGCGCTC
>NZ_JBHYJC010000008.1:38609-250630 GCF_042749045.1 Streptomyces sp. NPDC059008
CAGGGCGGATCACCTCCGCCTGCGCGGAGACCACGACGCACTCGGCAGCCCGACCCTGGCCAGCCGCGGATCACCTCCGCCTGCGCGGAGACCACGTCGGTTGCGGGGCTCAGGCGGGCGCTCAGGGCGGATCACCTCCGCCTGCGCGGAGACCACGACGCACTCGGCAGCCCGACCCTGGCCAGCCGCGGATCACCTCCGCCTGCGCGGAGACCACATCGACAAGCTGCCGTCCGTCGCCGAAGAGGGCGGATCACCTCCGCCTGCGCGGAGACCACACCATGCGGGCCCACAAGAGCCGCCGCGACGACGGATCACCTCCGCCTGCGCGGAGACCACCCGTGCCTGACGTGCCCGAAGTCCTGCTGGAACGGATCACCTCCGCCTGCGCGGAGACCACGCCGGCGACACCATGCCCGTCGCCGTCCACAGCGGATCACCTCCGCCTGCGCGGAGACCACCCGGGGACGAAGCCCAGCACCTCGATCACTCGCGGATCACCTCCGCCTGCGCGGAGACCACGAGCCGGAACAGGCCGAGTGGCACGGTCTCTACGGATCACCTCCGCCTGCGCGGAGACCACGACGCCGCCTTGAGGCTGCCTCCGTGCTGCTGCGGATCACCTCCGCCTGCGCGGAGACCACAGAGCATGGGCCATGAAGCCCGTGTCCGTGGTCGGATCACCTCCGCCTGCGCGGAGACCACTCGGGCGTCGATGTCCGTGGTGGCGTCGGCGTCGGATCACCTCCGCCTGCGCGGAGACCACGAACGCCTGGTCGATCATGTTGAGGTGGGGGGCGGATCACCTCCGCCTGCGCGGAGACCACCCGGGGTGGGGTGGTCAGTTGTCCCAGGGGAACGGATCACCTCCGCCTGCGCGGAGACCACGAGACGGCGGCGAGGTTGATCGTTATCGTGGACGGATCACCTCCGCCTGCGCGGAGACCACTCTCCACACCACGGGACACCACCCGAGGGGTCCGGATCACCTCCGCCTGCGCGGAGACCACGTTGTAGCGGGCCGGCCACAGCGGCTGGCCGACGGATCACCTCCGCCTGCGCGGAGACCACGCCGGGCTGGGGTTCGGGGGAAGGGGCCATGCCGGATCACCTCCGCCTGCGCGGAGACCACACCTTGGCGGCGGTGACGGCTTCGTCGGCCAGCGGATCACCTCCGCCTGCGCGGAGACCACGGCTTCGGCGGCTTGCTCGAGGGGGGCGACTGCGGATCACCTCCGCCTGCGCGGAGACCACTCGCGGTAGGCGGTGACCTCGATGTCGAGTGCCGGATCACCTCCGCCTGCGCGGAGACCACAATGACAAGAAGGGCAACTTCAGCCTCTCCATCGGATCACCTCCGCCTGCGCGGAGACCACGGCGGCGACAAGGTCTCCCCGGGAGACCGGAGCGGATCACCTCCGCCTGCGCGGAGACCACGCCCTCCTGGCCGGCTCCGGCCTACGAATCCCCGGATCACCTCCGCCTGCGCGGAGACCACGTCGTCTTCGTCCAGGCCCACCGCGACGACATCGGATCACCTCCGCCTGCGCGGAGACCACTTCGGCCGGTCGGTCCGCTGCCCCTGTCGGGACGGATCACCTCCGCCTGCGCGGAGACCACAACAGCACAAACGCCCTCCCCCAGTACGTGTCCGGATCACCTCCGCCTGCGCGGAGACCACTTGTCGGCGAGGGCCCCTACCGCGTCCTTCAGCGGATCACCTCCGCCTGCGCGGAGACCACGTCAAGGCCGGCTACGACAAGTCCGACCGAACCGGATCACCTCCGCCTGCGCGGAGACCACGAGACACCGTCGGACAAGCCGAAGCGGTGGGACGGATCACCTCCGCCTGCGCGGAGACCACGCCTCGATGACTGCCAGCGTCGCCAGCATCTGCGGATCACCTCCGCCTGCGCGGAGACCACGTTCTGATGGGCATGGCGTGGCACCAGGCGTTCGGATCACCTCCGCCTGCGCGGAGACCACGCCGGTGGCCCCGAGGTGCCCCGCAACGTCGTCGGATCACCTCCGCCTGCGCGGAGACCACCCCGCACCACCAACCGAAAGGACCGCCATGGGCGGATCACCTCCGCCTGCGCGGAGACCACGTCCAGGGGCGGGGGTCGCGGTAAAACAGGGGCGGATCACCTCCGCCTGCGCGGAGACCACCCTTCGCGACCTGCGACGCTACATCGGCTTTGCGACTTCTTGGTCTACTCCGCGGGTGCCTTCGACATTCCGGAAGGCGATGAGTGTGAGTCCGTCGAAGTCGCGTAGGTGACGGTGTCGTTGGCCGGCGGTCCGCAGGGCGAAGCCTTGTTCGTTTTTGGCGGGATAGGCGAGCACTGCGATGCCTTCGCCGACGCAGGCGCTGACGGCATTCCAGAGTTCGTCTCTCACTTTTGCGGAGACTGTGCCGACGTAGAGTTCCGGCGTTACTTCCAAGAGCCAGCGTGTCAGTGCTCCTCGCAAGTGGTCGGGGACTGCCGTCATGGTGAGGGTGATCATCGATGGCATGTGGTGCCTCGTTGCGCTGCGGTTAGCTGCCGTCGGCCGCGTAGTTGACGCCTCCGGGAATGACACCGGAGATCGGGTCCCAAAGGTCTACCAGTTCTTCTTCCAGGTCCGGTTGTTCGCGTGTTTCGCCAGGGGAGAAGAGGCGTTGGATGTCGGAGACGATGCGGGGCATGAGGCGGAACAGACGCAGGCCGTCGCGGAAGCCTCGACGGGCCGCTTGCTCGGGTTGGGGAGTGTTGTGCAGGGTGAAGGCGAGCGGGATGGTCAGTTCGGCCTTGTAGAGGTCGGCGATGTCGTAAACGAAGGCTTGCTGATTGCCGCTGTGGACGAACCCGAGCGCGGGGGAGCAACCCATGGACACGATGGCTGCGTGGACGATCCCGTACAGGCACGTGTTGGCGGAGGACAGGGCGAGGTTGACGGGGTCTTGTTCGTCCCATTTCGCTGGGTCGTAGGTGCGCTTGAAGCGGCCGATTTTGTGTTGCTGGGCGAGGAGTTTGTACAGAGCTTTGACGCGTTGGCCTTCGAGGCCGCGGAGGCTGGCTAAGGAGGTGCCAGGTGGGACGGTGCGGGGGCCGAAGCGGTGCTCGTACATGCGGGTGGCGACGGCGAGGCGTTCGTGGTCGTTGGCCCAGGCGCGGGCTTGGAGTTCCAGCCAGCGGGTGCTGAGGGAGTCGGGAATGGTGGCGCTGTAGGTGCGGACGCCGCCGGCGCCGGTTGCGATGACGGTGGTGCCGTGGTGTACCAGGGTTGCCAGGGCGCGTGTGGTGATGCTGGTGCCGGGGCCGAGGAGCACGCAGCTGAGGGCTGCCGTGGGCAGATAGACCAGTTCGGCGCCTCGTTTTTCTGTGGTGACAACGGCGCAGACACCGGTGTCGTCTTGCTGGACGCGCACGATGTCGAGGTAGAGGAAGGAGAGGGAGTCGGCGGTGCGGGGGAGCATGGCGACGGTGGGGGCGGCGAGCTTGCGCCGTGCGGCCGGCTGTTCGGTCATGTGGAACGCCCGATGGCAGGTGCAAGGGTGAGGAGGCCGCAGCCGTATGCCTTGCCTCGTCCGATGCCTTCGAGGATGCGGTGGCGCAGCAGATCGGGGTCTTTGATGCGTGCGGTGCCGTCGAACCTGGTGCGGGCGTGGATGATGGGGCGCTTGTTGTGGGTGTGGGTGCCGCGGGCGGTGTCGAGTGGGGTGGAGCGTACGAGGTCCAAGTGCAGGCCGCTGTTCTCCTCTGCCTGGCGTTGCCACCATTGATCGGCGTCGGCTCCGGTCAGTGGTATGGCTGCTGGTGCTCCGGTGGCGGCGCGGGTGGTGTGGCCGGGTTTGCGTACTGCGTTGGCTGTAATGCGGTAGCGGACGGTGAGGCCCGGGCGCAATGCGTGCAGGAGGGGGCTGAGGTCCTTGGTGGCGGCCCGGCCGTAGTTGGCGGGCAGCCGGTCCAGGTCGGGCTGGACCTGACTTTGCAGGAGGATGACGGGGGAGGCGTCGTTGTCCTCGGTGCGGAAGAGGACGCCCAGCTGCCGGCGAGCCTGGGGGCCTACGCCGTCGGGGAAGAGCTTCATGAGGCGGCGGTGCATGCTGACGGCGTTGGTGAGGTCATGTCGTGCCTCGCGGGCACGGGGACTGGGCAGGATGCGGGTGAGCCACAGGGTGGTCATCGCGCGGCTCCTTTGCGGCGGACGTTGTCGGTGTAGGTGGTCAGGGCGTTGAGGTAGGCGGTTCCCATGCCCGCGTACTGGCTGTTCGGCAGGGTGAGGGTGCGCTGGTAGACGTCGCGTGCGCGGAAGGTGCGGCCTGCGGGTGTCCGGTCTTGTGGGTCGTCGTTGATTTCGCTGACGGGTGTGGTGCCGTCCAGCGCATCGGCGTCCTGTTCGCCGGCTGTGTGGGGTGCGGGCAGATGGTTGAGGGGGGCGTCGGACTGGAAGCCGATGCGGACGGGGCGCGTGATGGGCAGCCGGGGCAGGGGCAGGTGCACCAGGTGGTGCAGGGGGTGGGTCCACAGGCCGATGAGTAGCGGGCCTTCCGGGGGACAGGAGCGGCGCCCGAGGTAGGGCGGCCAGTGCGGGCGGAGTAGCGCCTGGTGGCACGCTTCCAGAACGTGCTGGTCGCCGGTGAGGCATGCGGTGAACGCCGCATCGGCCAGGTAGGAGCGGTGGGTGAGGAGCGTGCCCTGCGACGGAGGCCGCTTTTTTCCCTCTGCGGTGGTGACCGTCAGTTTCGACGGCAGGCCGCCGCCGACCGTGTGCAGGTCACGAAGCATTACGCCGGGTCGGTCAGCGCGTGTGGTGAGCGACAGCTGCGCCAGGTCGTCCACCGGCTCGTCTCGTGTGCGGCCCAGGCACGCGGCGAGCAGGCCGATGACACCAGAGCGCGTCGGATGAGCCGCGGTGTCGCGTTCGTTGTAGTGGCTGCGCGTTCCCCACGACTGCAGTGGACCGGCAAGGTGCAGCAAGAGCCCTGGCGCGGCAGGGTCTGGGCCATTCATGAGGTTGCCTCGCCCAGTGCGGCGGTGACGGCCTCGGCGATGAGCTGGTCGAAGGAGTCCGCACGGGAGCCCAGGCCGGACAGATCCTTGTCTTCCACGCTCGCCCATCCGGCGTGTAGCACGCCGCGGGGGCCCAGCAGACGCCCGGCTGCCTGGGCATAGTGAGAGAGTGCCTGCCGCGACGGCTGGGCGAACCCACCAGTGCGATCGGCGTCCACCGGCTTCTCGAATGCCGCCGCATACGACAGTGGCCGGTCGGTGCGGACGCTGATCTGCACCAGGTCGGGGATGGTGTGCGGGGCGGTTGACGTCTTCTTCGCTTCGGGCAGCGACAGCGTGAACGCCTCGGCGAACGCGGCTGTCAGCGTGCGGGCAGCGTTCACGTCCCCGCCGATGTTGCGCAGGAGGTCGGCCAGGTCCAGCGTGGCGTAGCGGTAGAACACCCCGGCACTGAATTCGTTGCTGCCCAGGTGGGCGCTGCCGGCCGTATCGCGCCAGGCGTCGGTGATGTCATCGACCGCGGCGAAGTAGTCGATCTCCACGTCGGTGCCGTGCGTGGTGAGGGCGTGGGCAACCTGTACGGCGCCGTCGACGCCAGCGTCGTCGATTTCGGCGAGCATGCGGCCGAAGAGGTTGATGACTCCGTTGCGGCTTCGCAGGATCGCATCGATGTCGGCTTGTGGCAGGACGCTCTTGACGCCCTTCTTCATGTCCTTGGCGTTCTCGATCAACTCACGGTGCGTGTCGGCGAGTTGTGCGAGTTCGGCGATGGCGGTATCGGGGATGTAGACCATGGCATTGGTGCTCCAGGCCGGGTCGTCCTGTGAGGGAGGGTCGGCCTTGATGCTGCTGCCCGCGGCGATGTGCTGGCCGGCGCGCCGGGCGAGGTCCTTGGGCCAGCCGTGTTCGGTGCCCAGCCGGCGCTCCACACTCTCGCCGAATCGGCGGGTGCGCAGGGCCTTCTCGCCCATGGTGCGCTGGAAGTAGCGGCGGACGGCACGTTTCCAGCACTGGCTGCTGACGCGGGTACGTTCACAGTTGCCATACTGAACCGTTTTGACCGAATTTGTATCGTCTCGATTGAGATTGGCGTAAGGGACGCTCTGCAGGATGTGGATATCGACGAAGCGTCCCGGGACATCGGGCAGGGCAGTGGCGGTAGTCATGAGCGATCTCCTTGGAGACAGAGGTGGATAGCAGGCGAGGGGGAGGTCATGCGCTCGGGATTTCGTCGCTGGTGTCGGGGGATTCCTGGGGGGCGTCGTCGGCTCGGCAGGCTGCATCGAGCGCGGCTGCGTTGCGGGCGCGGTGATAGTCCTGCAGCCATCGGCGTGCGATGCGGCGATGCTGCTGCGGCCAGTTCCGAAGATCGACCAACAGCCGTGCCCAGTCCGGCGGGGTGCCCCGGTCGCACAGCTGCCGTGCCGTGGCCGGCAGGTGCCGGTGCACACCGGAAGTGCTCTGCTTACTCAGTAGGTTCAGACGTGTCTCGGCGGCGCTTTCGCGGATGCCGTTGCGTGCTCCGGCGGCGACGGCCCGGGCGTAGGTCGAACCGAGGCTTTCGCCGTAGCGATTACGCCCCTGTTCTTCGCCCTCGGAGCTGCTGAGGGCCTCCTGTCGGGGCTTCGCGTCTTCTGCCGGCTGTACGGGGCTGTCTGTATGTGTGGCCGCGGCTGCGCCAGAGGGTTTCTGTTCAGGCTGGGCATCGTCGGACACGTCGTCTTGCTGATCGACAAGCTCGATTGCCGACCCTGTGGCGCCGGGTCGGTGGTAGGCGGCGATCAGGGCAGCCACCGTGTAGTAAGGCCGTTGGCCGTCTTCATCGTTCAGTACGGCCGCAGGCAGGCGGGCAGCGACGATGCGATGCATCCGTGGGACGTCGTCCAGATCCTTGCCCACGCCGCTGCGCAAGGCGGCACGCGCTCCTCCGTCCTTGGTGATTACGGCGGTGATCTCGCGGACGAATGCGCGGGCTTGGATCAGCCACGGCGACGGGCCGTTGTGAGAAGCTACGGACGCAGACGGTCCGGGGGAACTGGTGGTCATCGGAGTTCTCCAGCAGGCAGGGATGGTCATGCACCAGGCGTCTTCTTCGGGCGGCCTCCATAGAGCTCGATGCGCGCGTACTCACATGCCCGTGCGCCTCGTGCCGTGCCGGCTGCGGACTGGGTGACCTGGTCATAGATGCGCTCAGCGGTGGACCGAAATGCCTGAGCAGCACCGTCGAAGTGACGCTGTCGCAGCCTCTGCCAGAACTCCGACTCCGCGGCCGGCCAGTAGTACGCGGCCGCAGTGGCCGACCATGCGCAGTCCTCCGCCTTGGAGGCGTTGCTGAACTGCGCCCACGCCTGTTTGACAGCACGGTCCAAACGTCGGCCGGCACGCTCACCGGCGAGCCGCAGGTCTCCCACCAGCCGCGCCTGGACTTCGTCGCGTTCCTCCATCAACTGCACGACGGGCGGAGTGATCGCGGAGACAATCTGCCTGTCCTTGGCCTGGCCCTCCTGGTCGATGCCCAGCGCCTGCACCCGCAGACCCTCCCCGTCCCCGAAGACATCGATCGCCGTGGGAAAGACCGGTGGCCGGCGGGTCTCCACGCCGGGCGGATCGTGGAGCAGCAAAGCGTCCAGGTCACGCCACAGACCACGTCGGCAGTCGGCATAGCGGGCGTAACGATTGCCCGCCTGGCTCGTCTGCCAGATCACATAGTCGTCATTGCGCGGAATACGCTCGCGATAGGCCCAGGTGATATATGCGTTGACCGCCTGAGTGCCCTGCGCGCCGGGGACCAGAAGCAGCGCGTGCTGGTTGTGCCCCACCAGCTTCGACATCGGTCCGGTGACGACCCCCTTGAGCGTCAACGGGTCGGTCGGAGTGTCGCGTTCCCAGGGACAGGGATCGTCGGCGCGGACGTACTGGCGTGCCCTGTCGGGTTCCGGCAAACCGGCCAACAACGTCTCGAACAGAGTCCGACCCAGCGGGTGGTAGGACAATGCGCTGCGCAACGGCCCCGCGGTGGAGTTGGCCTCCTTCGCGCCACGTACGGTGCGCGCTGCGCAGCGCCCGGAAGGGCCGTAGTAGCGCCAGACGATCAGGTGCTGCAGCGCTTGGGCGGAGGAAACGGGGTGTGGTCGCGAGTCGACGCTGTGCTCGAACCAGGCGTGGTTGGAGCCTGAGGGCCTAGTGGTGATGAGCTTGTTGAGACCCGCAGGCTTGTCGCACTCCTTCGTCAGACGCGGGTCCTGCAGAAAGGGATGAGTCGGATCGTAGAGTCGAAACCGGTCTGGGTACGCGCAGAAGTAGCGGTCGATGCCGACCGGGTCGAAGTGTCCCGACTCCAGGACGCGGTCGCGCTCTGTGTGCCAGTTGCGGGAAACGTCGAGTTCGGTGATGCGGGCGGTCAGGGCGTAGAGGATCCGATACAGCCCCGATAGCGCCGGCGCCAGGGGTATGGCCAGAGCCGCGATCTCGTGCGCCCGTAAGAACAGCTCTCTCAAGCCGACCGCGTCCGGCGGCCGACCACCACCTCGCGCCGTGTGCGACCACCGCACCGGAAGTACCGGCTCGGTGAGCAGATCATGGAGTTCAGCAGACATGTCACCTCTACGACGATGGATTTCAGTAGGCTCGTCAACCTCCCCGCGCGAGTGGGGGTGACCGGGGTGTTGGTGGCTGTTCAACGCGTGGATGGGGTGTCGTACCTGGGCCGGGGGGTGGGGCGCTTGTCGGGCCCGCCGCGGCGTGCCCGACAAGCTGTTCTTACGATAGGAAGCGTGACGGTGGTGTGTCTTACGAACTCTCAACTCCTACCGCACTGACCGAAATTGATCGATCTCCGACCCTGCATGACCATGCGTCATCGCTCGTTGGCCGGCGCATCCGTAGGACGCTCAGCTCGCGCAGCGCCGCGCGCTTCGCCCACGACTCAGGGACCTGCTGATCCGGACCCCGCTCCCGCAGCCACCCACCTGGCAGCGGGACCGACTGCTGCACCACTGCGCGAACGTCTTCCAGCGACAGCCGTCGATTGCTCTGCCACCCCGGCACCGGGACATCTCCCTGGGCATCCAGCGTCACCGATCCGCCGCGCTGCACATAGACGCACACTGCCCGCGCCGAGTCGGCACCCAGCCGAGTCGTGACCAGCGCCTCATCGATCACATCGCCGTCCCGGCTCAACTCGGCAAGGTCAATCATCCCGTTCGGGGGATTCACCAACGTCATCTGCGCCAGCGACTCCTCCGCAAGCACAGCCCCCCACCGCTCCGCGTCCTCCCGCTTGAGTCGGTCACGGTCCGCGACATCGTCCAAGCGGTCCGCGAAGTCCTCCGCGTAGACCTCGTCGACCAGCTCCTGCACATCACCAGGCACGGCGATCCCACGGCCGGCGTACCTCTGCAGAAGCTCGCTAGTGCGCGTCAGTAGCGCCTGGGCGTAGACCGAGCCCCATGACCGCGGCGCCATGCCCCTCACCTCGTCAGCCATGGGATCCAGCACGGTGAGACGAGGCCGATCGCCCACCCAATCAGGTCTACCGCCGTCCTCCAGCCCCAACCCACTGCGGTCATGGCGCATACAGCGCCCCACCCGCTGCAACAGCTGTGCCAGCGGCGCCAGATCACTGATCACGACATCGAAATCCAAGTCGAGGGACTGCTCAACCACCTGCGTTGCCACCAGCACCGACACCCGCGGCCGTCGCCGTCCCCCAACCCCCGGCTTGCCGAAAGCCCGCTCACAGGCCCGCGTAATCTCCGCCCGCCGCGCACCCGGGTACCTCGAATGCAACAACAGCAACCCGTCCTCCGCATCCGCCAGCGAAGGGAAAACCTCACGCAACATGCGGAACGTCTGCTGCGCCTCGGCCACCGTCGTACAGCACACCAACGCACAGCCACCCTGCTCCACCAGTGGCCGCAACTGCTCCACCACGGCCACATCACGCCCGAGCACACCACCACTGGACGGACCCCACCGCACCGGGACCGACGTCACCTCGACACGACGTGACCGACTCCCCTCCACCGCACACGGCGGCGAAACATCTCCCGTCCGCCCGCTGACGTACACCCAGCCCGGATACACCGGCACCACGCCAGACGCCTCAAGATGCCCACCACCACGCCGATAGGCATCCACCAGTGACGAAGCCGTACGACCCGACAGCGTCGCAGACAACAACACCACCGGCGCACCGCAGGCACCCAGCCACTCCAGTAACCGCACCAGGAGACTGTGCATCCACGGCCCGTACGCATGGGCCTCGTCCACCACCAGGACCTTGTTCGACAGGCCCAACAACCGCAGTACGTTGTACCGAACCGGCAGCACACCGGTCAGCGCCTGATCAATCGTCCCTGCTGCCAAGGGTGCCAACAGCCCCCTCTTAGCACCCCTCAACCACTCGCCAGCCGCGATCTGAGCCTGAGGATCACTCACCGTCGCTTCCGAACCACCCTGAGACCCGTTGCCGAGCGGCAACGCGTATGCCTCACTCAGCCACGCCATGCTGTGCAGCAACGTAAGCGCCCGATCACCCTCAACGTTCTGCATCGCGAAATCCGCTACACGCCGAAACATGGCATCAGCCGTAGCCATGGTCGGCAGGGCGAAGAACAGCCCCGAAGAGCCCGCAGCACGTGCCATCACCGAGGCGGCATGCAAGGCCGTTTCGGTCTTCCCATCGCCCGTCGGGGCGGTCACCAACAAAAGACCCGGACCGTCCGCCAGGGCCGGCAACCTCTCAGCCACCGAAGCCTGCAGCCGATTCGGCGCAAACGGAAACTGCTCCCCGAACGGCCGCTCCGGAAAGCCCGCCACACCCAGCCCCGCCTCAGCCACCAGCGGCACAGCCCCCGAGACGGCCTTCGCCCAATGCGCCTGCAGAGCCTCATCGGTTGCATGCCACCCGCCCCCCGGCAGCCGCGCCGCAATCGCCTCTTCCTGACTGGCAAGCCAGTCCGCAACCACCACTAGCCCGAGCACGACCACGGCCGCATGCGCAGGAAGGGGGGCCGGCGGAGCATCATCCGGGCCACACCCCGTCAGGCGTCGCACCGCCTCGGCGTGAGAGCCCCGCTGGCCCTGCCAACCGGGACCTCCCAGCTCACGAGCGTAGGCACCGGGGTTACGGAGTTCTTTCACCTTCAGTGCACGATGCACCCGCCCGTGATGGCCGCCGAGCAACTGCGCCACCTGATGGTGAACTGATAGCCGGGGCTTCTTTGACGCCGGGTATCCCCAACTGTCGAAGATCTCCGTAAGCGCCCATTGTGTTGCGATGTCATGCGGGAAGGGCTGGCCCTCGACGCCCGGCTCGTGCCCGTAAGAAGCGTCACCACTCAACGAGGCGTAACGCTGCGGAACCTGTGCCTGAAACGGAGGGATGATCTTTCCGACGTCATGCAGTCCAGCCCACAGGCAGACCAGCCGCCGGCACCGATCTTCGGGCATCCGCATCGCCTCAGCCAGGCGCTCGCGGGCTGTCGCAGTGAGCGTCCGATCCCATAACTCCCCAGCCGTTGCCGCCGTATCCAAAAGGTGGCAAATCACTGGATACGGCCGGAGTAGTCCCCTCTCTTTCCCCCAAAGTCGTGCATCGACTGCTCCACTCGCCATCTTGCTCCCATCGCCCGCGAAGAAGTGCCTCAATGGATAGCACCCAGCACTGACAGCGTCCGTCCTTCCAGTCGCCTGAGCGTCAGTAACTCCCTTGCGTGCTGGGGCATCTGGGGCCGCAGACGGACTACTCGACGGCCGGTGCCGGTGCGGTGGTACGCCGCTTTGCTCGGGTCGGCGGTCGTCGGCGTGCCCTGGACAGGGCCCATAGCGGTAAGTTGCACTAGGTGAACAGCCGCCGCTCTTTGATTAAAGGAAATGCAAAGTCGATGTAGCGTCGCAGGTCGTGAAGTGTGCTCTCCGCGCAGGCGGAGGTGATCCGCCGGCCTGAACCTCAAGGACGAAGGCTTCATCGTGCTCTCCGCGCAGGCGGAGGTGATCCGTTCTCCATCACGGACCGCCCGCTGCTCAACGCGTGCTCTCCGCGCAGGCGGAGGTGATCCGACCAACGGGCAGATCGACACCACCAGCAAGAAGTGCTCTCCGCGCAGGCGGAGGTGATCCGCATGCCGGGCGGCGAAACGACTGGGGGTGAGCGTGCTCTCCGCGCAGGCGGAGGTGATCCGACCGCCAGGGCCAGCCTCACCGACTACACCCGGTGCTCTCCGCGCAGGCGGAGGTGATCCGACGGATGGATCGAGACAACCGCCGACCCCTTCGTGCTCTCCGCGCAGGCGGAGGTGATCCGGCCCCGGACGTCCACCGGCTCGCCTCCGTCTAGTGCTCTCCGCGCAGGCGGAGGTGATCCGGCGTACGAACAGGGCCTGACACTGTTCGAGCTGTGCTCTCCGCGCAGGCGGAGGTGATCCGGCCACCGCCCCTGTCGGGTGGTGGCCTGAACAGTGCTCTCCGCGCAGGCGGAGGTGATCCGTCACCAGGGCCTCCGGCGCCATCCGCGTCAAGGTGCTCTCCGCGCAGGCGGAGGTGATCCGGAAGCCGTCGTCTACGCCCTCACCCCCCTCGCGTGCTCTCCGCGCAGGCGGAGGTGATCCGTACGACGAGGCGGTCCGCGACCACGGCCCCACGTGCTCTCCGCGCAGGCGGAGGTGATCCGAGCATCACCATCGACGAACTCCGCCGCCGCAAGTGCTCTCCGCGCAGGCGGAGGTGATCCGAAGGTCGACCGAGCCCGCTCCCATCTCGCAGAGTGCTCTCCGCGCAGGCGGAGGTGATCCGACCAGGGGGAGACTGGGACGGACGGGTCCGGCGTGCTCTCCGCGCAGGCGGAGGTGATCCGCAGGATGCCGATCAGTGGCACAACCACCGCTCGTGCTCTCCGCGCAGGCGGAGGTGATCCGGGCAACGACTCCGGTCAACCGCGCCAGCATGGGTGCTCTCCGCGCAGGCGGAGGTGATCCGTTGACGCTGGTCTTGGTGGAGGCGTTGATCTGGTGCTCTCCGCGCAGGCGGAGGTGATCCGCCTACGTGGATGAGGCCGCGGTCCGCCGCTACGTGCTCTCCGCGCAGGCGGAGGTGATCCGTTGCTGGGGCGGGCCAGGGTGCGGACGCCGTCGTGCTCTCCGCGCAGGCGGAGGTGATCCGCCACTCCCGTCGACAGGTCCAAGTGCCCGCACGTGCTCTCCGCGCAGGCGGAGGTGATCCGATCTGCTACCGCTGCCCGGTCCTGGACTGGTGGTGCTCTCCGCGCAGGCGGAGGTGATCCGCCTCCCCGCCATCCTCGAATCCACCGGAGACGGTGCTCTCCGCGCAGGCGGAGGTGATCCGGCGGAGGCGGAGCGCAACGAGCGCGAGGCGGAGTGCTCTCCGCGCAGGCGGAGGTGATCCGACGTCGTCGGGGCGCAGGTCCAAGGGCGTGTAGTGCTCTCCGCGCAGGCGGAGGTGATCCGTCCCGGTGATCCACGAGGAGCACCTCAAGGCAGTGCTCTCCGCGCAGGCGGAGGTGATCCGTGGGCGTTGCATGCAGCAGCTGTGCATAGATCGTGCTCTCCGCGCAGGCGGAGGTGATCCGCCGGGAGGGGCCACGTGGCTGGAGACCTTGTAGTGCTCTCCGCGCAGGCGGAGGTGATCCGCTGGACCGGTTCTCCATCTGGGACGCAGTGCCGTGCTCTCCGCGCAGGCGGAGGTGAGGAGCGAATTCCGGGAAGTGGATCCTGCACGGGGGGACCGTCCCCGCTTGCCGCCGTAGGGGTCAGTGAATAGCCCAGCTCTTCGTGCGGTCACCGTGCATGAGAGTGCCCAGTCGGAAATTGAGTTGTGCAGCCGCATCAAGGTCGCCCATGTCGGCGCGACGGATGAACGAGCCGAGCGTGTGAAGGTCCCGTAGTTCAGTCAGTACCGAGATTCCCGGCCAGTCGGCGAGGTCGTAGCCGTATGCCTCGGAGAAGGCGTGCAGTTGCGCGGTGGTGCGCCCGAAGCGGACGCCCTGGAAGGTGTTGGCGAGGTCGACCTCGCGGGGGCCGATTGCCGCTTCGTCCCAGTCGCCAAGCCGGGCGGCGGTGCCGTCCCAAAGTGTGTTGCCAGGGTAGGCGTCACCGTGGATCATTCCCCGGCCGAGGGGAAAGTCGAGACGCGCGTAAGCGTCAAGAAGATCGGCAGAGCGGTCCAGCAGCCATTGACGATCGCCTGGCACAAGCACGGCGCTGGATTCGACGACAGGACGCAGAGACACATGGGGTCGGTAGGCGGGCAGCTCGATCGGGGGATCGGGTAGCTGGTGGAGCCGCCTGAGCAGGTGGCCGAGGTGTTCCGGGCCAGGCGGTGGGCCATCGGGCTGGGGATAGTGCCGCCATACGCTGATCTCGTATCCGTGGATGCTCAAGGGCTGTGGTAGATCGAGCGGCTCGGTCACTGCAAGGCCCTGGCCGGCCAGCCAGCGGTTGAGGGCGATGGCCCGTTGAATCGAGGCGTGTTGTCCACCACGGCTTACTCGGACGACAGCGTCAGCGTGGGGCAACAGGTAGACCGAGGTGGCGTGGGTGCGCAGGGGTGAGATGCCGCGTGCTGGAAGGTCCCAGTGCGTGCATGCCTGTTGAGCGGCACTCAGGGGCGTCAGAGATGTGGTGGTCATCGCTCCGACCGTAGCGCGGCCGCGCCGTCGATGACCTGGTAGCCATGAATGAGGTCTGCAAGCTGCCTGATGGTCCGGTTGCCCTTGAGGTCGGTGCGGCGCATCAGGCCTCCGAGACGATCCATGGCGCTGCCGAGCTGGCGGATGCGCATCTGCAGGGGCAGGTCCAGGACGTGCTGGAGGGCGGTCGTGGCTCCGTCGGGGTCACCTTGGAGGATGCCGGCGGTGATCAGATCGATGTGGGCCAGGGCTTCGTCTCCGTAGGAGCGTTCCTCTGTCGGGCCGCTGCGGTACGCGGTGATCGCGGCGGTGGCGTGGTGGCGTGCCTGCTCGTGTTTCCCGAGCAGTGTGTAGGTGCCGCCCAGGTAGTAGTCCTGCTTGGCCAGGGGGAAGGTCAGCAGGCCGCCGAATTGTTCGACCTCGTCGTGGAGCGGGCTCTCCTCCCTGGCCCGCTGCATCCGGTCGAGCGCGGCCAGCGACAGCTCACGATCACCGATCCGGGCTGCCACGCGCGCCTCGATCGCAGCGATACGGATGCGGGCCTCGCCGGCTGGAGCGAGCCGGGCCGCCTGCTCCGTCAGCTTCAGTGCCATCCGGTTTTGTGGCGACCACTCGGCGATCAGCGCTACGGTGCCGGCAGTCCAGGCGCGGAGTCCCTTGTGATCCGCCTGCTCGGCACACAGGCGGGCGGTACGGATCTGTGCCATTGCGGACGTCGGTTCGCCGAGGTTCTGCGAGGCATGCGCGAGGAGCAGGCACGCCGTACCGGCGAGCATGAACAGCTCGCGGCTCTGCTGGGGGTGCTGGCGGCCTTGTAGCCGGTCGAAGAGTTCGTCGCGTACCGCGACGAGATCGGTGAAGAGCGGGAGCAGCGGTGTGTGGACGTAGTCGGTGGCGATACGGGCGAGGGTAAATCCGAACTGCTCAAGTTCGTCCGTGCTGACGTTGCTGGGGGAAATGGAATCGGCGAACGCACGGGAAGATTGTGCTGCCCCGGTGGCGAGCGAGCGCAATTGGTCCGTGTCGTCGGAACAGGGCTCAGGCTCCAGTGTTTCGTGGATAGGCGGACTGCTGGAAGCGACCGGACGGAGTTCTTCCGGCACATCCAGGGCGTCCAGGAATGACTGGGTCTTGTCGAGGCGTGTGAGGCGCCTGGCTCCGGATTCGAGCTGGGAGAGATACCCCTGACTGAGGCCGGTGAGGCGAGCGACGTCGTCCTGCCGCAACCCGGTGCCTTGCCGTACGAGACGGCTTACTCGCCCGAAGTCCATTAACTGGAGGGCTTCTTGAATACCGGCGTCTGACCAGACATGGACCGGAATGGAGGGTGGCTCAGGTGCTGCTGCCAAGACGGGGATGCTTCGTGCACACGCTCCGCACAGCTCGCGATCGTCCGGGTTGTATCGGCTGAGTCGGCACCCGCACTTCAGGCAACGTCTCTCTCCGCTCACTGCCCCTCCCGATCATGCCGACGACCCATGTGGACGCTGATCCTCATGCTGGCATTGCAGTGGCCATATTGCAGCCCAACTCCCCTTATTGCTTGGGCGATATGCGGTCTTCCGGATGCGGTGGCAGCGTGACCCGCCAGCCGATGCCGACGAATCGAGCTCGGTGTGGCAGGGACCTCGGGAGGTATGTCCATGGCGGCGAACCACCAGATCGTGTTCCACATGCTCCGTAGGGGGTTGGCGGTCGTTGACCCTCGGCCCGGCGGCTGCCTGGTAGGTCGAGCTGCCACTCCGTTGCCAGAGCTGACGGAGACGGCGCAATGACTCGGCCCGAGGCTGGTGAGCGACGTACCCGCTTCACGTCCTCAATGACCGTCGTGGAGCAGGCGGAATTGCAATCGAGCATTGCCCTGGCCTCTGACGACCTGGCGCCCCGTCGGGCCCGGGCGTTCATCCGGACGAAGGTCACGGAGTGGGGCCTGGACGCTCTTGCCGACCGGGTGCTGCTCATCGTCAGCGAACTCGTCACGAACGCCCGTCGCCACGGCAGAACCCGGCCCGAGGGGTTGTCGGAGGAGATCACCTTGACGATCTCCTTCCGGAACGGATTCGTGACGATCGAGTTGGAGGACAACTCCGCTCAGCTCCCCGTTCCGCGCAACGGACCGATCGAAGCACTCGACGGCCGGGGGCTGCACCTGGTGGCAGCCGAGGCGGATGCGTGGACCTCGCGTCTTAAACCGGATGGCGCCGGCAAGCGCGTCCTTGCCTTCCTGAGGTGGCCTCCGACATCGCCGCCCGTCTGACCGCGGTCACCTCTACCACCCACGGGTCCGATCAGATCTTGGAGCTATTAGCCATGCCCACAACCGCCCTGCCTGTCCTGTCGGCCCTGACATCAAGGGAGAGCGAGGTGCTGAGCCTTGTCGCCGACGGTCTGAGAAACAGCGAGATCGCGGCCCGCATCGGGGTGACCGAGGGCACGGTCAAGGGGTACCTGCGCGGTATCCGGTCCAAACTGGGAACCAGTAGTCGTCCGGTGCTCGCCGGCATCGCGTGCCGGGCCGGTCACCAGGCCCGGCCGAAGGGCGCGGAGGTCGTACCGCCTGAGCTCTCCGATACGGAGGCCGACACCCTCCCGCTTCTCGCCCGGGGCGCGGGTGCACGAGAAGTCGCGAAAGCACAGCTCATGTCGCAGAGCATCGCCAAGAAGCACATCCGGCGCTTGCTGGACAAGATGGGTGCCTCCGATGTCGCTCACGGGGTGAGCCTCGCCTGGAGCTGGGGCATCCTCAGCGCTGACGAAGGAGCGCGGTCCCGGTGACGGCGTCCGAACTCAGGCGTGCACTCGTCCTCGATCTCGACGGCGTCCTGATCGACACGCGTCCGGTCATGCGGCAGGCATGGCAAGAGGTAGGCGAACGCCACGGCATCGACGTGCCGTTTGAGGCGTACGAGCAACACCTCGGCCGCCCCTTCGACGACATCATGGAACTGCTGGGCCTTACCGAGGTCGATCGCCTCCACGAGACGTACGCGCAGGCATCTGAGCGAGGGTGTGAGCTTGCCCGGCCGTTCGACGGTGTGGAGGAAGTGCTCCACGCATTCGGTGCGGCCGGCTGGCTGCTCGGGGTGGTCACGTCCAAGCCGCTGGACCGCGCCGCTCCACTGCTGGCCCGGCTCGGGTGTCCTTTCGCCGCGGCCCGGACTCCCGGCGGCCCCGGGCGGGGCAAGCCGGCCCCGGATCCACTGATGCTCGCGCTCGTCGATCTCGCCACTGATCCGGCATTCGCGAGGTTCGTGGGCGATATGGCAGTCGACCATGAGTGCGCCCGGCGGGCCGGCGTGCCGTACGTGCACGCTGCCTGGGGGTACGGAGAGCCTGGCAGCCCGGAGCCGGACATTGCACGCGCTCCACAGGACCTCCTCCGCTTCCTTGAGCCGGACTGGCCTTCGGCTCCCTTCGTCGAAGGGAGCCTGTTGTGAGCACCTCGACGACGGGAGCCCTCGGACTCGTCCGGACCCGCGTGGGGGATCGGACCATCTGGGCGCTCGGTGG
This sequence comes from Streptomyces sp. NPDC059008, assembly GCF_042749045.1. Taxonomy (NCBI): domain Bacteria; kingdom Bacillati; phylum Actinomycetota; class Actinomycetes; order Kitasatosporales; family Streptomycetaceae; genus Streptomyces; species Streptomyces sp. NPDC059008. The sequence goes on from NZ_JBHYJC010000008.1 coordinate 56,763, forward strand.
AGAAGCGTCCCTCCGGCACACGACGGCTGCCCGCATCACCACGAGGGACCTTGCGGCTTTGCCCATCGCACGCACGGCGGTGGATCGGCACGTCGCCGACGTCATGTCTGCCTTGGAGAAGTACAGCTCCCGACGGGCCGAGACGCCGGGCGGTGCCTCGTGGATCTACGTGCACCACGTTCCGGTCCGCCGTCTGGTCACACAGCTGGTGCGGAAGCTCCTGGCACTGAGCGCGTGGCCGGAGTTCGCCCACGATCCCGGCCCCGTGACGCCGGCCCCGCACGAAGGGTCGCTCGGGTTGCGGGAGAGCAGTTCACGCGAGTACCGCTCTTACACCGTCACCTGGTCGGGTGTCGCATACGCCCTTGGCGCGCAGGCACCGGACAAATCGGCGCGCTCCACCCGCCTGCGAAACCTTGCTGCGCTCTTGCCCGAGGACGGTCCTACAGGTTCCGCCGAGTCGTTCACAGTTGCGCCAGCGGAAGTTGTGGCACTTTCCTGGTCGTCCCGGCATGCCCAGACCCTGCTGCCGGTGCTGGAGAAACTAGCCGATGAAGGCCGATCCAGCCTGCTGATCGACCTCGCCACAGACCCGGTGGAGCGCTGCTCTGCCCCCGCGCGGACGTCCATCACGCTGTGTCCAGCACCCCCCGCCGCCCTCTCCGCCTCCGGCACCATTCCCGGACTGGGAGTGGAAACCGAAGAGCCGGTCGGAGGCCATGGAACGGTCCAAGTCGGGGTGCACGCTGTCCGGTTGGACCGGCTGGAGCGGCTGGCCGCCGCGCTCCTCGAAGGGAGCGGTGGGTGCACCCAACCGTCCTGGCGAGCCGTGGTGCGAGTAGAGGCGTGGCTCAATGGGCTGCTCGGCGTAGTACGCCCGCACACTGTGCTGCTGAGCAACGACACCAGCCCGCTCGGAGCCCTCGCCGCCCATGCCGCCGAGCGGCACGGCGCCACCACTGTGAACGTCCAGCACGGAGCGTGGATACCGGGGGCGGTCGCCTGGCCCGCCCTCCACAGTCGTCGCATCGTGGTGATGGGTGACCGCGACGTCGCACGGGCGAGGGCATGGGCCCGGCACCCCCATGCGGAAGTACACGTCCTCGGCCAGCCGCGCTTCGATGCGCTCGCCGACCTCGGGAAGGAAGCTCAGCGTCGTTATCTGCAGAAGCTGTTCGGCGCCGGCGGCGAACGGGGTCCAGAACGGATTGCGGTGTGGGCCTGCCAGCCGTTTGGACCGGACCGTCTGCAGGCTCAGGCCGACATCATCCTTGACGGCCTGAGAAGGGCCCAGGGGCGCTGGGGGCTGGTCATTGCCCCGCACCCCGCCCAAGAGCGCCACGTCTTCGACCGCTTGCTACAGCGGGACCACGGACGGCCGCCAGTGGCCGTGGCCGACACCCGCGTCGGGGCGCGCGGTTGTCTGGCGGGGGCGGACGCCGTGGTGAGCGTCTCCTCGACGTGCGGCATCGAAGCCGTACTCCTTGACGTGCCCGTCCTCGAACTGGGCCGTTCCGGCGACCGCACACTCGGCCTCGCCGAGCACGCCGTCGCGCATGACTGCCGTACGGGAGCCGACATTTCGAACGCGCTCGACCTCCTGAGCCAGGGGAGTGGAAGCGCCCGGGTGCCGCGAGAAGCGCGCGATGGGGTCTGCCGCTGGCGAGGCCACAGCGCTGCCGATATCGCCCAGCTCATCGTCCGCCAGGCTGAGGCCGGCACCTCGTACACCGACCCAAATGATCACGATGTCCCCGGTGCCGGGCCCGGCCTAGCTCGGGGCGAGGGAGTTACCCCATGACGAAATTGATCGCTGACAGTGTCGCCGAACTCTTCACCGGGGCCGTTTCGTTGGCCAAGGGTGGGGAGAAGGTCAGCCCCCGCGGGATGGGCACCCGCGAGATCCTTGACGTCAGCATGCGCCTGACTCAACCCCGGGCACGGCTCCTGTATGCGCCGCCTGTCCGCCTTGTGAACCCCGCCTTCGCGGTCGCCGAGACTGTCTGGCACCTTTCCGGCTCCGACGCCCCGTGGATCTTCGACTACAACACGCGACTGCGGAGGTACGCCGACGACGGCCTCCTGCGCGGCGCGTACGGGCCCCGGATGCGGAACTGGGCCGGAGAGGTCGACCAGCTCCACCGCATCGTCGAGATCCTCCAGGACGACCCCGATTCCCGGCGGGCGACCATCCAGCTCTACGACCCGGCCCGCGACGCTGCCGGCCACAAGGACGTCCCCTGCACCCTCGGGTTCCGATTCCACATGAGGAGCGGGCGACTGCACATGTCCACCACTATGCGTGGCCAGGACGTGTGGATCGGAATGCCGTACGACCTGTTCTTCTTCACCACGCTCCATGAGCTGGTCGCTGGATGGCTCGGCGCCGACCTGGGCGATTACCACCATCACGTCGACTCCCTGCACATCTACGAGCACGACCTGGAGAAGGCCGATGCACTGACCGCTGTGGCGGGGAGCCCGGTGATGCCTGAACTGGTCACGCCCTGGGAGGGGTTCGAGCAGCTCCTCGACCGGGCCCAGGCCGGAGAGGAGACGGGACACCCCGGCTGGGATGCCATGGCACAGACCATGCGCAGCTATCGGCTGTGGAAGGGCGGACAGCGAGAGCAGGCGACACGCGTCGCCGGCGCCATAGGCGGGCCTCTCGGTGCAGCGCTGACTGCCTGGTACGCCGAGCTGATTCACCGCGCCGGCAACACGCACACTGCCGCAGCAGCGGGGACTAGGTGATGGCTGCCGTGGCTCGTATTCCGTCCGTGGTGCTGGGCATCTGCTCCTTCACCCATGACTCCGCTGCCGCCCTCCTGACCGACGGTGAACTGGTGGGCTTCGTTGAAGAGGAGCGCTTGTCCCAGCACAAACACACCCGTGACTACCCCCGTCAGGCCATCGGGTGGCTGCTGGAGGAGGCCGGCATTACGCCCGGCGCTGTCGACGCCGTCGCGTACAACTTCCAGCCCGTGCGCTACCTCGCCGAGACTCCCGCCGCCCTGCGCATGGTGCTGTCGGGTGCGACGCGGCGACGCGCTCTTCCGAGGGCTGCGGGTTTCGCCAAGGTCGCCGTACGCACCCAGCATCGCCTGAACCTCCTTGCTCAGCAATTCCCCGGCGCTCGCGTCATCCCCGTACTGCATCACCGAGCGCATCAGCTTGCCGCATTCAGCGCGTCGGGCTGGGAGGAGGCGGCTGTGCTCGTCGTCGACAGCCTCGGCGAGCGGCAGACCACGACCATCGGCCATGCTCACGACAGCGCCCGCCCGCGGGTGCGCATGCTGGAGGGGCTCACGGACCCGGCTTCGCTGGGCTACGTGTACGGCGCGGTCACCGAGCATCTCGGCTGGCGCCGGGGCGACGAAGAAGGCACCGTGATGGCCCTCGCGGCCCTCGGCGACCCCGTCCGATTCCGCCACTTCTTCACCCGCGCGGTCTGCACCACTCCCACTGGCTTCAGAGTGGACCCGGCGTACTTCCCGCCCCGCGTGCTCGCCTCCGGCTACCCGCGCACCTCCCCTCGGTTCGCCGCCGAGACTTGTCCGGCCCGGCATCCGGATCAGCCGGTCCAGGAGATCCACCAGGATCTGGCCGCTGCCCTCCAGGAGCGCACTGAGCAAATCATGCTGCACCTCGCGCGACGTGCCCGCGTGCTGAGCGGTTCGCGGCGGCTGTGCGTGGGCGGGGGAGTGGCCACCAACTGCGTCAGCATCGGGCGGATCATCGAGGCCGGAATCTTCGACGAGGTCTTCGTCCCGCCGGCTCCCGGTGACGCCGGTACCGCGATCGGGGCTGCGGTCGCAGTGCACGCCGACGGCGGCAGCCCCCGGCCGTTGTCCGGGATCGCCCGTACCTGCTACCTCGGCCCGTCCTTTCCGGAACCGGTGCTGGACCTCACCCCGTGGACCTCCCTGCAACAGAAGAGCCTCGGAGCGGAGGCCGCGGAGTTCCTCGCGGATCAGCTGGCCCGAGGGATGATCGTCGGGCTGTTCCAGGGCCGTATCGAGGCTGGCCCGCGCGCTCTGGGCAACCGGTCCATCCTCGCCTCTCCCCTCGAAGCCGGGGTGGTCGAGCGGCTGAACGCCACAGTGAAATTCCGCGAGCCCTTCCGCCCGTTCGCCCCCATGGTCACCGCCGCCCGCGCTGGGGAGTTCTTCACCCTCGGACAGGCCGCGCCGTACATGTCCATGGCCTCCCAGGTGACGGATACCGCCCGCGAGCGCATTCCCGCAGTTGTCCACGCCAACGGCACGGCCCGACTCCAGACCGTCACGCCAGCACAGAACCCCTTCATGCACGACGTCCTGGAGGCGTTCGCCCGCCGCACCGGAGTGCCCGTCCTGATCAACACCTCGCTCAACGTCAAGGGCAAGCCCATCTGCGGCACGCCGGAAATGGCTCTGGACTGCCTCGCGAATTCCGGGCTCGACGTCCTGCTGCTCGAAGGGCGGTGGATCACCAAATGAAGATCGGATACAGCTTCTGGGGCTTCCTCGGAAACGGGGTCACCGACACCCCCGACGGAGGCCGTAGCCACCGCCGGCCGCTGATCGACGCGCTTCACCGGCGTGGTCACGACATCGTGTTTGTGCAGGCTGACCGCGATCGGCTCGAAGCGGGCGACGCTCTCGGCGGCGTGTACACCTTCGACGCCGGCATCCCGGACATCGACGCGCTGTTCCTCGAATGGCGCTGGCCCATCGAGGGACGCAACACCACCGCCTGCGGCACCCAAGGACACACCTGTGATCTCCACCGCCAAGCGGAGCTGCTCCAGCACTACACCGTTGGACGCCGTACCCCCACCGTGATCTGGGACAAGGACCGGCAACTGCGCGAGGACAGCATCTGGCGGCAGATCCGGAACGTAGAGGTGTGTGAGGCCGCCCTCACGCCCACCCCCGGTGCCCACTGCCTACTCTTCCCGGTCGACGATGCGCTCCTGGACGGGGCTGACCCAACCGCCCTGGCCAGCGAGGACCGGAAGACGCCGCTCGGCTACGTCGGCAACCAGTACGACCGCGACGACGAGTTCGACCGCTTCTTCGCTCCAGCCGCCGCCCGCTTCGAGCACCGAGTGGGCGGCAAGTGGACCAGTACCGAGCGATGGCCACACGTCACCTTCCTCGGCCGAATCCCCTTCAACGCCGTCTCCCGCCTCTACAGCAGCACACTGGCCACGGTCCTGCTCCTGCCCGAGCGGTACGCCGCGGCAGGACAGATGACCCAACGGATCTTCGAAGCCGTCCTCGCCGGCTGCCTGCCGCTGGCGCCTGGCAGCATCCGGCACGTCGAGCGATTCGTCCCAGAGGACCTGGTGGTCAAGACGGGTGGCCAAGTGATCCGGCGGATCGATGACCTCCAGAAGATCGCGGGCAGTCGGCAGCACGCCGAACTGATCTCGGAGTGCATCGGTCGGCTGGAACTGTTCCGGCTCAGTCATCAGGCAAACGTGCTGGAGTCCGTGCTGAACATGGCCACCGCCGCCGCGTCGTCGAGGCAGGGGGCCGCGTGATGAACCGCCTCGCTTGGGCCAGCAGGCCGAGATCATCCGTATGTGTTCCGGCGGCCGTGCCGTCCGGGCATCCGAGCACCTCTACCCTGGAGCACCATGAAGAAGGTCGTCATCGTCGGCTGCGGAGGCAGCGGCAAATCCCACCTGGCCCGCCAGCTGGCCATGCTGCTCGACGCACCGGTGACGCACCTGGATGCCGCGTTCTACGACGACGAGTGGAACGCCCTGCCCATGGAGAAATTCGCCGAGGTACAGCGCGAGCTGGTCGCGCAGCCGGCCTGGGTGATCGACGGGAACTACAACTCCACGCTGCAGATCCGTCTCGAAGCCTGCGACACCGTGGTGCTGATGGACGTCTCGACCCCGGCCGCACTGTGGGGGATCTTCTCCCGGCAGATCCGGCACGGTGCCGGGCACAAGGGCAATGGAGTGCACAACCGCATCCACTGGGGCGTGATCAAGTACGTGGCGACGTACCGCCGCAAGATGCGACCGCGAGTCATGGCCAAGATCGAGGAGTTCGCCTCCGGGCACGCCGACGTGGTGATGCTCACCAGCCGCCGGCACACGCGACGCTGGCTACAGCAGATCGCCGCGTAGCAGGCCTGAGCGCCCCACACCCCGACCGGGGGTGCGGCGCATGATCACCAACCCCTTTCTCGACCCTGATCGACAGGGCGAGCTGTATGGCAACGACGCCCGCCTGGCCAGCCGCTCCGCTGCCCTGATGCGGGCGAGGATCGAAGGCCGACCCGTCGCCGAGGCCATCGTCCAGCTGGCTCAGACATACCGTGCTGGGGCCGACCGCCGCCTCGGATTGGTGGCGGACATCGGCTGCGGCCGTGGCACCAGTACCCGAGTCTTGGCCGAGCAGCTGAAGCCGCAGCGCCTCCTGGGCATCGACGCCTCTCCTGCTCTGGTGGGCGCCGCTCGCAGGCGTGCCGGCCACCACCCCGGGACGCAACTGACATTTCTCCAAGGGGACTTCCACCACCTACCCCTCGCCGATACTTCGTGTGAGCTGGCTGTTGCAGCGTTCTGCCTCTACCACTCACCCGAACCCGGCCGGGCCATCGTGGAGATCGCCCGGACCTTGGCCCCCGGCGGGATCGCCGTGTTCGTGACCAAGGCCCTCGACAGCTACAAAGAGCTGGACGCCCTGGTGGCCGCGGGACTCGACCCGCACGCCGAGCGGCACGAGAGCCTCTACGCCACCGCGCACGGAGGCAACCTGGCCGACCTGACGAAGCCGGCCATGGACGTGTTGGCGGTCGAGCACGAGGAACACCGCTTCGAGTTCTCCGGTCTCGATCACGTCGCCGAGTACCTTGCCACCAACCCCAAGTACGACCTCGCACCCGGCTTGTACGGCAACCCGGGGGCCCTGGCCTCTGCACTTCATGAATGGCACGCGGACAAGCCGATCGCCACCACCTCGGTCATCACATACGTCGTGGCACGGTCTGAGAGAGGCCAGGCGTGATGCCGTTCCAATTCACCAAGGACTACGAGACTCCCGCGCAGGCAGCTGCCGCAGCACGTCACTACGGATGGCTGGCCAGTCATGCCAAGCCGCTGCAGCAGCCAGCACTGACGGCGGTCGGATCGACCAGTCTCACCTTCGAGTTCATCGACGGTCGCCATGCCCGGAGGGAAGACCTCCTGCGCCTGGCCGAGCTCCTGGGAGACGCGCACGGCGCTGCTTGGGCAAGCGACCTGCACCGCTCTCAGCTGGACAGGCCGTACGCATTCCGGGACGTAACCCTCTTCAAGGATTTCCGCTCATGCCGGGAGGCGGCCCTCCGCAAACGGCTGAAGCAGGGCTTTCTGCCCAACACATCTGCTCTACATGCCATGTTGACGTTGCTGGAGCGCTCCGCCGAAGGGCCCGCTGCCTTCTACAAGGACTGCAACCCGCGGAACTTCCTGATCACCAAGGGCGGCAGGGTCTTCAGCATCGACACGGACGATCTCACCCTCGCACCCTTCGGATACGACTTGGCCAAGCTGATCGCGACACTGATCATGACGCACGGCCCGATCACCCCGCCCGACATCGCCGCAGCTCTGGACGGATACAACCGTGCCGCCGCCCGTCACGACGCCCGGCTGGGCACGACGAGCCGAGAGCGCCTCGGCAGCTTTCTCGCACTTCATGCCGTACTGACCGCGCCGTACGTCGGGCGCCACGGCTACCACTACCGCTGGCTGCACCAGCACCGACGAACCCAAGGTCCCTTGTGATCACCACAGAACTCGTCTTCGTCCGCCACGGCGAGGCGCAGTGCAATGCCGACGGCCGCGTTGGCGGCCCCGCCACCTGCACAGGGCTCACCCGTCTCGGATATGTCCAGGTCCAGAGAGCCGCAGCCCGCCTGGCCGCCGAGCACCTGGTCCAGCCGTTCACCGCGCTGTACGCCGGCCCCCGACTGCGCCTCCAGCAGAGCGGAGAGCTCCTCGGGCAGGCCCTCGGCCTGGAGCCGCTCATTGAACCCGGCCTCGACGGCCCTGTTCACGGTGCGGCCGACGGCAAGCCCTGGCACTACGTGAAAACCGTGGCTAACGGAGGTCCGCATGCCCACCCCGACCAACCCTGGGCCGAAGGCTCCGACACCTGGAACGGCTACCTCCACCGAGCCGAAGCGTTCCTCCACGACCTCATCGCCCAGCACGACGGCGACCGCCTCCTCTTGGCCGTCCACGGCGAAACGATCCTTGCCACACACGCTCTGCTGCTCGGGCTCGGGTCGATGACGGAAGCCGGCTTCACCGTCTCGCACGCCTCCCTCACCAGATGGCAGCACCACCGCAACCGTCTCGGCCAGCGCCGGTGGATGCTCGACCGGCACAACGACACCGCTCACCTCTCCGCATTAGCAACGGGAGCGAGGCCGTGAGCACGACTGACGAAGACCCGCGCATCGCATTCGCACGTCAGACGATCGGGCCGGTCAGCATCGTTGCCGCCCCGCCCATCCCGTCCCACCTCGTGCAACTCGTCGACACTCAGGGCAACGCCTACTTCGCCAAGCAGCACGGAAGCCAGGCCCGGTACGTCCAAGAGGCGCGCGCGTACATGGCGTGGCGCCGATATCTCCAGGACCACGCCCCCGAGTTGGTCGCCCGCCAGGACTCCACGCACACGCTTCTCATCACTGCGGTGCCGGGGCGCAACGGTGACGCACTGCGACCGGGATCGGATGAGGAGGCGAGAGCGCACCACGACGCCGGAGCTGCCCTTCAGGCTCTTCACCATGCGACGGGCCGCCGTGTGACCGATGGCACCGGAGCCGCCCTGGCGGATCGGTTACGAAGCTGGGTTGCCAGGGCTGACCACGCGGACCTCCTGTCGAATGCGGAGCGGAAGCTCCTCCTACGAATCGCGGACGAGCTGGCCGGCAGTCGGATGGACAGCGCCGTCTGTCACCTTGACTACCAGCCCAGGAACTGGCACGTCGGAAACGGCTTCTGGACCTTCGACTTCGAGCACATGCGACGTGACGCCCGCATCCGGGACTTCGCCCGCCTTCACTTCCGCCGCTGGCAGGCAGCCCCTTGGCTGCGCGAGGCGTTCTTCACCGGATACGGGAGCCATCTCACGGACGCCGAGCAACGGCTTATGGAGCGATTCGGCGCCATTGAAGCCGTCACCGCACTCGTCCGCGGTCACGAACAGGGCGACATCGCCCTGGGCACCCACGGCCGCACCGTCCTGGCCCAACTCAGCTGACCACCCCAACTCACTCATCCACCCCAGGAGATTCCTGTGCCGGAAAACCGCTCCACAGCTACCCCAGCCGTCCCTCGACGCGCCCTGGTGACCGGCGCGGCCGGCTTCATCGGGTCGCACCTCGCCCACACTCTCGCCCGGGCAGGCGCCACCGTCATCGGAGTCGACCGCCGCGATCCCGCCAGAGACCAGATCGCCGCCGCCAACATCGCCCCGTTGCACAGCCTCCCGGGCTACCTGCACATCACCGCGGACCTGCTCACCTGCGCGGTCGATCCGTTCCTCATCGACACCGACGTGGTCTTCCACCTGGCCGGCGTCCCCGGCGTACGTCCCTCGTGGGGACCGCAGTTCAGCGAATACGTCAACGCCAATATCCTCGCCACCCAGCGGCTGATGGACGCAGCCACCCGCATGCGCGTCCCCCGCCTGGTCGTGGCCTCATCCTCCAGCGTCTACGGCCCCACCAACGGAGGTCCCAGCACCGAAGGTGACCACCCCCGGCCGGCCTCCCCGTACGCCGTCACCAAACTCGCCGAGGAACAGCTCTGTCTCGCCCACGCCTCCCGATCCGACTGCTCCACCAGCGTCGTCGCCCTCCGCTACTTCACGGTCTACGGCCCCCGTCAGCGCCCCGACATGTTCACCCACCGTGCTCTCAACGCCGCGATGACCGGGCAACCACTGCGCCTGTACGGGGACGGCCATCAGCGCCGCGACTTCACCTACATCGACGACGTCGTCACCGCCACCATCTCCGCTGCGGGCGCCCCCATCGACACAGGCATCGTCAACGTCGGCGGCGGCTCCAACGCCTCCTTGCTTGACGTGATCAACATCGCCAACGCCCTCATCGGCCGAGAGATCCAGATCCACACCGACGGAGCCCGCAACGGAGACGTACTGACCACCCGCGCCGACCCGCGTCGGGCCCGCTCCGTGCTCGGCTGGCAGCCCACCGTCGACCTGCCCGCCGGCATGCGCGCACAGATGCGCGCCATGACCCGGTCCGCACACCGATCGGCCGCCTGACCAGCTGGCAGCTCCCGTCCATGAGAGAGGAGTCGCTTTGGAGAGCCCGGAGAAAGCCCGGCTGGACGCCTTCTTCCGATGCATCACTGAGCGCTTCCCCACTGCTGGTGAGGTCAGGGCGCTGATCATCACGCACCTGCTCTTCGACCGACCGGCGTTCCTGCGCGCGATGGACCGCACGACCACGATCGCCGCCGTATTACCCAAGCCCAAGTCCGTGAACGCAGAGGCCCTGGCAGAGGTCCGCCGGACATACGCCGTCCACCCCCTCACGCGTGAAATGTTCGCGGATCCGACCAGTGCACTCGAATACCTCGAAGAAAATGTGCCTGGCTGTGACGTCGTCCTCCTCGACATCGGGGGCTACTACGCACCCAGCCTCGACACCCTCGTCGACAAATTCTCCGGACGCGTCGTTGGAGTCGTCGAGGACACCGAGAATGGCCACCAGCGGTACGCGGCGCTCGGCCAACTGCCCTGTCCCGTGTTCTCGGTGGCCCGCTCCCCGCTGAAGGACTGCGAGGACCACCTCGTCGGGCGGTCCATCGTCTTCTCCACGGACGCCTTGGTCCGTACCCGGGGCGACATTCTCACCGGCCGTGACGCCTGCGTCATCGGCTTCGGGAAGGTCGGCCGCAGCATCGCCCAGACCTTGCGGGCCCACGACCTGCGCGTCGTCGTCTACGACAACGATCCCGTCAAGCAAGTGCAAGCTCACGCGCAGGGCTTCCGTACTGCCGGCTCCCGTACCGAAGCGATCCATAGAGCCGGCCTCGTACTGTGTGCCACCGGCAACCTGGCCCTCCGCCAGAGCGACTTCGCCGCCCTGCGCAACGGCGCCTACATCGCCTCGGTCACCTCCTCCGAGGACGAACTCGAACTCGACGCGCTGAACGACCTGTACCGGAGGGCGCCTGCTGGGGAGCACCTGACTCGGTACGACGTGACGGGCCACTACTTCTACGTCCTCGCTGATGGCAATGCCGTCAACTTCCTGCACGGCGCGGCCGTCGGCACATACATCCACCTCGTACAGGCCGAGATAGTCGCAGCCACATCCGCGCTGATCCAGAGCCCTCACGACCCCGGCCTCCACGAGGTGGCCTCCGACGGCCGCCAGGCCATCGCCAGGGCTTGGCTCGACCACTTCGCCAGGTGATCCGATGCCTCCATCTCGTACGCACATCCGGAACGTGACCGTGGAGTATCTCGGGCGACACCCCGACGAGCGGGAAGCACTCCTGCCACTATTGGGTGCCCTGGCACGCCCGGCCGATCCCACCAGCCGCAAGACCTACCCAGGGCACATCACCTGCAGCGCCATCGTGATCGATCGGCACGCCCGGGTGCTGCACATCCACCACAGGGTCCTTGGCAAGGATCTGGCGCCCGGCGGGCACATCGAACCCGCGGACACCACTCTTCCCGACGCCGCTCTGCGCGAACTCCACGAGGAGACCGACATCCCGCCCAGCGCTCTGCTGATGTTGAACGGCTATGAAGACACTCCGCTCGACATCGACGTGCACAACATCGCAGCCGACCCCAGCAGGGGCGAACCAGCGCACCAGCACTACGACTTCCGGTTCGCCTTCCAGCTCCTCGGTGAGCGGAAGATCCACCTCCAAGCGGAGGAAGTCACGGACTATCGGTGGCTTCCCTTCCCCAAGGTCACTGCCCCCACGATCGCCGGCAAGCTCGCTCTTCTGCGCCTTCCATGAGTTCCTGACCCGTCTACCGTCCGGAGAACATCGTGGTCGTTATGCCAGCGAAGCCAACGAAGTCGAAGCATGCCCCACGTCGGCATATAGCGGTGATCCCATGCCGCTGGGGCGCATCACGATTTCCCGGCAAGCCCCTGGCCATGCTCGGCGACAAACCGCTGCTGTGGCATGTCCACCAGCGATGCCGAGAAGCCCAACGCCTTGACGATGCGGTCGTCGCGACTGACGACCACCGCGTCGAGGCGGTGTGCCAACAGCTCGGTATCCCCTGCATGATGACCGGCACGCACGCCACCGGCACCGACCGTGTCGCCGAATGTGCCGAGCACCTCCCAGCCGACGGGTATATCAACGTCCAGGGCGACGAGCCGTTCATCGATCCAGCGGCGATCGACGCCGTATCGGAAGCCGTGGTCCACCTCGACGCCGTACCTGTGGTCAATGCCTATACGCACATAGCCGACACAGCGGCTGCCATCGACCACAACGTCGTGAAGGTCGTCATCAGCGCGGACAACAACGCCCTGATGTTCTCTCGGCAGCCGATTCCGTACCCACGGGGTGACCACCCGGCCTACTTCCGCCAGCTTGGGCTGTACGGATTCACGGCAGCCGGCCTGGGGATCTTCCGCAAACTGGACCTGGGGCCACTGGAACGAGCCGAGGGCGTCGAGATGCTGCGCTTCATCGAGCATTCGCACAGCGTGCGGATGCTGCCCGTGGTGGACACCGGCCTCGCAGTGGACACCCCCGAGGACCTTGTCCGTGCCCGCAGCCTTCTGCAACGGACGCGGTCTCGTCCCTGAGCGGGACGTCCAGCGAAAGAGCAGCCGCGCCCATCGGGCTGCGGGCGGGTGTGAGGAGATGACCTGGCCGTCTGCGGCCCTGCCCGCGGCGCCACCTGCTCGGTCAGCGTTCCACATTGCCATATGGAACATTTACGGCAAAGTAGCTATATGGGCGAAAAGTCGAGCCTGGCGGGTGTGGCGGACCTGGCCGAGCGGCTTCTCCATCGCCCTTCGGCGCGTGACTTTGAGCACCCTTCCATCACTGTGTGTGATCAGAGTAAGGGCTGTCCGGCCGAGCGCCGTAAGGCCGTCGCGCGAGAGGTGCTGGGGGCTGTCATCGGGCGGATAGGACCGCCAACCTTGTACGGCGGTGCCGCCACCGGTCCTGTCGTTCGGTGGCGCAGCGAGGAGCAAACGGTGCTGCTGGATCGCGGCGCCCAAGGGGTGCAGCTGTCGGTGTGGCACACGGCAGAGCTGGAGGCACAGGAGGAGGCGGGCTTCGAGCAGGGCGAGTGCGCCGATCCAGCTGCCTATTACGGACGGCTGCCCTACCTGTGGCTTCTCTACCGGGGCTCGGGGCATCCGCCGCTCACCTTGCCAGCGGTGGATACGGCGCCTGACTGGCACTGGCTGGAAGAGTCGCTCACGGTGTTGCTGGGTGCGTGGTGGGAACAGCTGCCGGCCCAGATCGGACGGGACACCGCGGGCTTCAACATCGTCCCCCGCAGTGGTCAAGAGAGTGCGCTGGAGACGATCTCGATTCTCTGCTCGGAGACCGAGGGCGTGATGTTGCTGGTGGACGACCGTGAGGTGGCCGGTGGGACCCCAGACGCGGTCATGGAGGCCAGGGGGTGGCGGGGCCAGATCATGGGCTGGTGGTTGCGGGACTTCTACGACCTGGGAGCGCAGGGGGCTGGTGCCGCCGCCAGGATGGCGGTTCAGGAGCTGCGCCTGCGGGGAGTGCCCTCGCCGTATGGGCTCGGCATAGAGGACGTCAGGTGCGAGGACGGCGGCCTGCTGGTGCTTCCCGGCCTGGCCATAGGAACGTGAGCCCGCTGGTCCAGGCCGGCGATGGGGCCGCGCCGTCAACCGATGTTGGGCCCCAGTCAGCTACGGCGAGCGGTGCTGAACCCTGTTTCGCCGCGCCCGCTCAGCCCCCGATGGGTGCCCACCGCGGCCAGGACTGCGCGCCGCTGCGACACCGGGCCGGGCCCCGAACCCGGCCACGGCGAGGGGGAAGTGAAGTGGTGGTCAGATTTCGTCGACCGGGTGCCACGTGTAGGGGACCCGGTCGCGGTGGGTCTCCCATTCGTCGCGGTGGATCTCCTCCAGCACTTCGATGCGGCGCCGCAGCTGAGCGGTCATCTCCTGGGTGCGCTGGACTGCGTCCCTGGAGTCGATGGGCAGCAGTGCCCGGGTGAGCAGCTTGTACTCCTCGGAGGCGCCCTTGACGTGGATGGCCTGTGGCATGCGGACGATGACCGTATAGGGGTTGACTTCGGCGACGTCCCAGCGACCGTCGTCCTGGCGCGCGGCCCAGATGACGGTGCGGGTCGACGGGCCGTAGGTCAGTCGGCAGCCGTGTCCCATGAGCTCGCTGAGAATCGGCAGCGCAATGGCCCCCTCGCCGGCGTACTCTGCGGCTTCGGCAGGTGTGGTCACACTGATCTGCCCCGGGAGCAGAGCGTTCGACGACCGGCCTGATCCCTCACCACTCTTCGCACCCTGCCCAGGGGCATCAGTGGTGGCGTCGCTGTCGTTGAGCGGGCTCATGATGACCATGCGGCAGTCCGGCAGGGCCGCCGGGAAGAGCGTCTGGGACTCCAGCTCGATGATCTCGAAATTGTGGTTGGGCAGGGACACCCGGTAGTAGAACGCCTCGCGGGCCTCGGTGACGTCGCAGCGCTCTTCCCACAGTCGGCGCAGGTGGGCGTCCCCGTTGATGATCTCGGCGACGAGGGCGCCGATCTCGGCGTCCTGGGGGTGCTGGAGTGCCGAGAAGCGCAGCATCGCCAGCCACTCGATGGCGTGCTTGTTCCAGTCCACGAAGACCGTCTTGGCCTCGTCGCTGAGCAGAGACCACCGCATCAGGTTGGCGCGCGGATCCATGACCCACGGACACCAGGTCTTCATCGGGTCGTTGTAGCCGATGATGTTCCACTTCGAGTCGAGCAGCCAGGCCGGATTCGTCTGCTGGTCGAGCAGCGCCTGCACCGCACGGCGGGTGGGCGTATCGAAGGCCGGAGCGGGGCCAGCAGCGACGGCACCGCCCATGCTGTACAGGAGCAGGGCCTGTAGCTCATCGCGGCCGAGCAGGAAGAGCTTGCCGATCGCTTCGCACTGCTCGCGAGTCAGCCGCGTGTTGGCGCCAGCTTCCAGATCGCGGTACCAGCGTACCGAGCGCTCACAGGCGTCGGCGACGTCCTGCTGCGTGACCTGCCGGCCGAGCCGTTCACTGGACACAGCTCGCCAGGCCCGGAGCAAACCGGCAAGGCCCATCAATTGCGCCGGGGTAAGCGGTGCCCTGTCCTCCCGGTTGGCCCGTGATGCAGCTTGTCGACCCTGGGACGGATCGACGCCGCCCCGTCCGGGGCCGCTCTCGGCAGGTCCCGCGCCCATTGAATCCTCCGTGCTCTGCTGCCTGCGTCAGGGCCATCGCAGCCCTCGTCGAGGCATGGAAATGGGCGACGGCGATCGGCCGTCCCCCACCCCAGGTTTCTTCCGTACATCGACAATACGGAACTTGAATTTGATCTTCCGTCGCTTCCGTGATCGATAAGGGTGAAATTGTGGGGCACGCCACAGTCGGAATGAAGGATCATTCCAATGTTCTACTTTTCCGCTCGGGCAAGGCGGTATCTACGGCCCTGATTCGGGCATAGCAGGCGGCAAAAGATTGCCGCCCGTGGTCGGGGGCAAAAAATTGCCGGTCCCTTCTCGCTCGGCTTGCCGAAAGGTGCAGGTGATGGGTAATCGACTTTCTTCTTCTCTCGGACGTGTTGTCACATCCGTTGTGTGTAAGGGAGTTGCAGTTGTCGATCTCCTTGATTGCGCGATCATGATCTCGGCTCTACGCGCGTTGGGTCCGGGTTGTGCGTGCTTTGACTAGGGACTTTCGGACCGCTTAAATCGCTGCACGGGCTGGTTCGGCAATCAGTTGTGCCGGACCTTGGTCAGCAGAGGAGTGGCATTGCAGTCAAGCGAAATGAAATGGTCCACCTCCTGCCCACGTTTACGCCGCGATGGCATGGCGCCACTCTCCGCGCTGTGGCAGAAGCCTCATTCCTGCCGAACTCTCGGCGACGTGCTCTCGTCGGCGGAAGCGGCAGCATCTTTTGGATCTTCGTGCCAGCCCTGCATGTGCTGTTAATCGCTTGCGGGCAGCAAGCCTGAGCGGAACGTCACCAACGCTATGGAGGTGGCCACTAGGTGTCCGCTGGCCTGGTGCTTGTCTGGATGACGCCGTTGCTGTGCGGACGCTGCGGGTGACGGTCCGCTCGGGCGAGGACACGAGATCGCCCGCCCGCACCGCTCCGGCTCCATCGGGGGAGTTCCGTATGTCGAGTTGGCGTCGAAGTGGTCCAGCATCCGCTGTGCGCTGGAGTGTTGGGAGCGCCACGCATATGTTGCTGGTCCCTCGGCGAAATCGCCGATCGAAGCCCATATAGAGGGGGGACCAGCATCCGCGCTGAGCGCCAAGTCCTCTGATTTTCAGAGGGAAATGAGACCGGCGCCCAGAAGTTCGCAGCTTCCGGGCGCCGGGCCCCGCACCCCGAAGGGCGCGGATTTGTAACCGGGACGAGCCGGCTGACCTTTTCGACGAGAACGGCCGTCCCACCCCGCCTACCATTGAGGAATTCTCGCATGCCCGAATCCCGGGGCGGAAGGGCCCACGCTGCCCAGCCCGCCAAGGCCGTCGCACCCACTCTCGGCCTTCGCCGGCACCGCCTGGTTGCCCTGCTCGCGGAGATGGTGCCCGGTGCCCGCACCATCCGCGTCTCGCAACACCAACCCGGTCAGAGCTGGCCGAGCCCCTACGCCCGCGCATACGACTCCCGGGGGCAGCTCATAGCCCTCAACCGGGCCCAGCGTATGACGGCTGCCCGCTGGGTGATCCGCGCTCACCCAGAGCTGAGTTGGGACGAGGCACATGACATCGACCTGGTCAGCGGGGCGCTGCGACCTGCCACCGATGCGTACGCCGTCACGGGCAGGGGCCGCTGATCATGGCGAGGATCCGCACCATCAAGCCCGAAGCGTTCTTCAGTGAGTCGCTCGCGGAGGTGAGCGTCCACGCCGAGCGGACCTTCTTCGGCCTCCTTACGCAGGCCGATGACCACGGTCGCTTCCGCGACAACCCGGCGATCATCGCCGGGCTGCTCTGGCCGCTGCGTGCCGAGCACACCTCGGTGCACGTCGAGGACGATCTGCAGCAGCTGGCCGATGCGGGGCTGATCTGCCGGTACACCGGCTGCGACGGCCGCCGGTACCTGCACATCGTCACCTGGTTTGAGCACCAGAAGATCGACAAGCCCTCGCAGTCCCGTGTCCCGGCCTGCCCGGAACACCACGCCAAGGAACGGTGCGGCGCCTGCAAGGGCGAGTGCACCGTGCTCCACGCGGGCACTCCGAGCACTCCCCGAACCCTCCCCGAAGATTCCCCGAAGGCTCCCCGAGCCCTCGATCGGCCGTCGAAGTCCCCCACGAAGCCTCCCGCCGCCCGGCCCATGAGCAAGGCCGGCCAGCAGACCACCCTCGACGGCACAACCGAGGCCCCTCACCGCGTTACCAAGAAAAGCGCAGGTCGGAAGCCAGTCGCGGAGGATTCCCCGAAGGCTCCCCGAAACCTCCCCGAGGGCTCGGCGCCTGGATCTAGGATCTTGGATCCTGGATCTCTTATCCCTACGGGGCGCACAGCGCCCGCGCCCACACCCTCTGCGCAGGACCTCGTCGGCGAATACATCGCCGCCTGCAATGAGCGTCCGCCGGGTGACGTGATCGGCTACCTCGGGCGCATCGTCAAAAAGCTTCTGGGCGAGGGCATCGCCCCGGAGCACATTCGGGGCGGACTGCAGCGCTTCGCCGCCAACCCCAAGCACCCCAGCGTGCTGACCAGCATGGTCAACGAAGCCATGAACGCCTCACCAGCCGGTTTGGCGCGGCCGGAATCGCGGCCTAACCTGCCCGGTCACCGGGCCTGGGCCAACCCCGCCGACCCTGCCGCCGCCTACGCCGAGGAGCTGTGATGCGCGACCACGACGCCCAGCCCGTCGGCGGCATCGCCCGTCGCCTGGCCCACATCCTCACCTCCCGGGGCATCGACCCGACCGCCCAACTCACCGACCCGGCCGAGCCGATCCCGGCCCTGCAGGCGGCGCAGGCCCGCATCCCGGCCCGCTACCAGGACGCAGTCGCCGATCACCCCGCTGTCGCCGCCTGGGTCCGCGAGGTCGCCCAGACCGGACGCCCTGGCCCCAAGGGGGCTCCGGGCATCGCCCAGGGTCGCTCGCTGCTGATCGTCGGCACCACCGGCACCGGTAAGACGCACCAGGCGTACGGCGCGGTCCGGTCTCTGCTCCTCGCCGGTGTCCGGCTGCGCTGGAAGGCGATCACGGCCGCCGACCTGTACGCGGAGCTGCGGCCCCGGGCCGGGCATGACGGGGAGCGGGAGCTGATGGATCTTGCCCGCTGCCCGCTGCTGATCATCGACGACCTCGGCGCGGCCAAGAGCAGCGAGTGGACCGAGGAGGTCACGATACGGCTGATCAACCGCCGCTACAACGAGATGCTCCCGACCCTGGTGACGACCAACCTCGGCATGGCCGACCTGCGCGTCCACATCGGCGACCGCGTCGCCTCCCGGCTGACCGAGATGACCGACAAGGTCATCCTCGACGGCCCCGACCGGAGAAGAGCCATCGCAGCTCAACGCCGCAGCATTACCGCCGCCACGCCGCCGGGATACACCGAACCCCCTGAGCTGGCTGCCCCCACCGCAGGATCCTCGGCTCGCCGCCCCAGCCGCTAAGAGCCGTTCGCGACCGCCGCCACCGGTCCGCCTTCACGCACCAACCCCCAGGCTGCGCCTGCCCAAACGCGCCCGGGGCGAACGGAGACCCCTCATGAACAACACCGAAAACCCCACGCCGCGGACCCTCGGCGACATCTCCTGGCACGACCGCGCCGCCTGCCGCTCCACAGTCCATGACCACGGTGACCCGGACCTCTTCTTTCCCGAGCCGGACGAGATGGACCGCATCCGCGCAGCCAAAGCGCTGTGCCAGCAGTGCCCCGTGCGTACTACCTGCCTCGATGCCGCCCTCGAAAACGGCGATCAAGACGGCATCCGGGGCGGCATGACCGAAGAAGAACGCCACTCCCTTCACCGTAAGCTCCAACACCGCCTCAACTACGACCGCGTCAATGCCGTCCTGTCCGGCAGCGACATCCACCTCACCACCGCCGAACGCCGGGCTGTCGCCCGCGCTGCCTACCAGGCCGGCACCCCGGTCGAAGAGCTCGCCCGCATGCTCAAGGTCACCAAGGAGCACGCTCAGAAGCTCTACCGCCGCACCCGCCGGCAGATCCGCAACCGGGCGGTCGACCAGCAGAAAAAGGTCAACAAGGGCGAGCAGACTCCGAAGAGCCGGACCGCGACTCTGAAGAAGCCGTCGGCGAAGGCTCCTTCCCGCGACGACCTCGGGAAGGCGGCATGAACCACGTCGCGCCGATACCGACCCGGATCACCGGCTGGGACCGCGCCGCCATCGTCACCCTCGGCGGCGCCGGATGCGCCCTCTCCTACGACGCCCTCCAGCAGATGGCCATCGCCATCCACATCCGCGGCCTGCTGACCTATCTCTTCCCCTTCGTCATCGACGGTTTCATCGCCTACGGCGTACGCGCCCTGCTGGTCCTGCGCACCGCACCGCTCGCCGCCCGCTGCTACGTGTGGCTGCTGTTCGGCACCGCGACGGCCGCGAGCATCTGGGCCAACGCCCTGCACGCAGTACGCCTGAACCAGCAACGGCCCGAAGGCGCAGGGCTTCGGCTCGGCGACATCACGGTCGGGGTCCTGTCCACCATCGCTCCGCTGGCCCTGGCCGGAGCCGTCCACCTGTACATCCTCATCGCCCGCCGGGTCAGCGGGACCGCTCTCCCGGGACACCCGGAGACGTCCGCTGTCCGGACTGACCGGGTCACTGCTGACCACCCGGACACCGGGGTCGGCCAGGACGAGCACCAGCTAGCCCCACTGCCTGAACCACATGCCAACCGCCTGGCGGTCGCGGTCGGCCGGGACAGCCAGGAGACGACTGTCCCGGATGGCCTGACCGTCCAGGACGGCTCGACCGAGCCAGGACCTGAGCACCATGGCCGAAGGGATGACCTGGGCGGACACCCGGACACCAGACCCGCCTCGGCCGCTCGCCCGCACCTGGCTGTGCCTCCCTCCGAACAGCCGGACATCCAGCCGGTCACTGATCCGGATGCCTCGGACAACGGCACTCCAGACGCCAACCCGGTGACCGACGATCTCCTGCCAATCGCCCGCCAGGCGGTCACCGAGGCGGGAAAGATCACCCGCCAGGTCGTCGCGGACGCCATCCGGGGACAGAACCTCCCCCTCGCCAACGACCGGCTGACCGGCGTGATGCAGCAGCTTCGCGCAGAGGCCAACCGGGCCCCGGTCAGCAGGACGGGCTGACCGAACCGACCCCGTCAGCGGGTGACCCGGCCCTGCCCTGACTGCCGGGTCACCCGCCCCGGAGCACCACACCATCGACCTCTCCACACAGCGGAGGCACCACGATGCGCACCACACCGGCCACCCACGCCGAGGCCGACGCCTGGATCACCGTGCTTCGCGAGTACGGACACCTTCACAGCGCCGAACCCGGTCCCGAAGGCGCCTGGACTGTGCAGCGAACCGCAACCAGCCGACCCCGAACCCTCCATCACCCGGTCCTCACCCTCGACTTCGTCGCCGAGGTCCTGCGGGACATACGCCGCAACGCCCCGGGGCTGGCCCGATGACTGCCGTCGAGACCGCCGGCACAACCCCTGACCTGGGCGAAGGCCACTGCCCGGCACGAGGCCGAGCAAGCTGTACCTTCCGAAACTCCTCCGCAGCCACGGGCAGCGGAGGAGTTTCGGATGGGCTTACCCCCACCCTGGGAGAGGCGGGGGAGGCCCGGCACCAGGGGGTGCCGGGCTCTGGGGCTGCGACCGAGGGCGGACCGCAGCCGGGAGGGGAACCGAACGCGCCCGCCGCGCCACGAACGCGTCCTCGTCTGCGCCAGAGCGTGCACCGCGATCAAGTCCGCAGTGTCCGCCTGACCCGAGACGAACTCGACACCGTCACCCGCGCCGCCGAAGCCGCCGGTCTGAAGACCGCCGGGTTCCTCGCTGACGCCGCGGTGGCGGTCGCCCAGACACAAGGGGGTTCCAAGGCATGGCTGTTGGATCAGCGGGGGCGGGTGGAAGAACTCATGGCCGCCAGTGCCCAGCTCGCCCGCGTCGGCAACAACCTCAACCAGATCGCCCGCATCCTCAACTCCGGCGGCCACGTCGATTACGCGGACGAGGCAGTGGCCCGTGTCCTGCGGGCCGCCGTGCGCGTCGAAGACGCAGCCATCGAGATCGCACGGCGCTGACGATGGTGCCCGACATCTCCACCGGCAGCCGCACCTACGGACTGCTCAACTACCTCTACGGCCCCGGCCGCCGCGAAGAACACACCGACCCGCACCTGGTCGCCGCCTGGATGCCGGAACTCGCGCCCGACCCGGGACGTGACCCGAAGGCCACGCTCAAGCAGCTCACCGACCGGCTCGACCTGCCTGTCCTCGCCCTGCCCAAGCACCGCCGACCGGCCCGGCACGTGTGGCACTGCCCCGTACGCACCGCCCCAGGCGACCGCCACCTCACCGACGCCGAATGGGCCGAGGTCGCCCGACGCATCGTGCACGCCACCGGCATCGCCGAGGAGGGCGACGACAAGGCATGCCGCTGGATCGCCGTACGCCACGCCGACGACCACATCCACCTCGTCGCCACCCTCAAGCGCGAGGATGGGCGCAGCCCTCGCCGTCACGAGGACGGCATCCGCGCCCAGGCCGAATGTCGCAAGATCGAAGCCGAATTCGGCCTGCAGATCCTCAACGACGGAGACCGCACCGCCGCCCAACGGCCCACCAGCGCCGAACGCTCGAAAGCCGAGCGCGCCGGACGAACCGAGACACCCCGCGAGACCCTGCGCGAGCGCGTCCGCCAGGCCCTGGTCGGCGCCGCGAACGAGGAAGAGTTCTTCCGGCGTCTCGCCGAGGCCGGCCTCCGCATCGAAAAACGCCTCGCACCTTCTGGTGACGCCCTCGGGTACAAGGTCGCCCTTCCCGGCGACCGCAACCGTGACGGCGAACCCATCTGGTTCTCCGGCTCAAAGCTCGCCCAGGATCTCTCCCTCCCCAAGATTCGCCAGCGCCTCGACTCCGGACTGTCCGACGACGCAGCCATCGACCACCCCGGTGAACGAGTGCCACGTCCGGCTCGTGCTCGGCGTGAGGCAGCTCCCGCCGTTGAGCGGGCCGCTTCGGTACTGAGCGGAGAGGACGACGCAGATTCCGCCGCACAACTGGTCGGCCTCGGCGAACTCCTTGACGGCCTAGTCCAGACCTCCCCGGCCTCAACCCGCAAGGAACTCACCGAGGCCGCCCGCGCCTTCGAACGCGCCACCCGCTCCCACATCCGCGCCGAACGTGCCGACAACCGCGCCCTCCGCTCCGCCGCCCGCGGCATCATCCGCGCCGGAAACGCCCTCGGCCAAGGCGAGGGCGGCGGCGCCACCGCGATGCTCCTGTCCACGATGGTCCTCGTCACCATCGCCGCCGCCCGCTGGCACTCCGCCCGCGGCCACGCCCAGCAAGCCGCCGCAGCACAACAAGCCGCCCAGCACCTTCGCGCCGCCTACCGGACCGCT
Source organism: Streptomyces sp. NPDC059008 (assembly GCF_042749045.1). Classification (NCBI taxonomy): domain Bacteria; kingdom Bacillati; phylum Actinomycetota; class Actinomycetes; order Kitasatosporales; family Streptomycetaceae; genus Streptomyces; species Streptomyces sp. NPDC059008. The sequence continues at coordinate 79,546 of NZ_JBHYJC010000008.1, forward strand.
GCCACCACCCCCATGAACGCCATGCACGAGCACGGCCGCCGCCTCCCCGAACCCATACGACAGCGGTACGCCAGGACCCTGGAAGCCACCCTGCCCGAACAGGCCGACCGCCTACTCCGCGAACCGGGCTGGGACGCACTCGCCGTCACTCTCGACCAAGCCGAGCGAGCCGGACACGACCCCGACGCCCTGCTCCAGCAAGCCATCGAATGGCGCGAACTGGACACCGCCGACAGCGTCACCGACGTACTCGTCTGGCGACTGCGACGGCTGGGCAAACTCCCCGCCACCGTGAACCCGCCCCGAACGCGTACCAACTCGCGAACAGCCCAGCCCCCGAAGCCGCAGGTGCCCGAGTCCGCCGCCCGGACCAACCTCAACGGCCCCCGCCAATGGGGCCCGAGGCGCTGACCAGCTCGACAAACAGATGGACACAGGCCGCCGCCCCTGTTACGGCTGGTCAAGAGAGACAAGGAGACGATGCGGATGCTCAGCGAAGACCTTCAGTCCCCGAGAACCGCTCAGCCGGCGACGACATCCGGCGACGATCCGCTCCTGCGGCTCCAGCAGGAGACGCAGCCCGCAGGCGACAACATCGGTCTGCGCGCCACCACACACCCGGAGGAAATCCGCATCACCGGCATCGCCGTCATGTGCCCGCAGTGCGGCGCCCGGCGCGACTGGATGGTGATCTGCGACCGCAACGAGATCAGCATCCGCTGCCGTTGCGCGCACCAATGGGTTGAACGCGAACTGACCCGAGCCGACTACATGGCGATGATCGGCGAAGGCATCGGCCAGGACTACCCGAGCTTGGAGGCCGCAGCACAGGCCGCAGGGTATGACGGCGCGCTCGCCGGCGCCTACCTATCCTGATGTCCTCGTGCAAGGGGCAGGGTTTGAATGCCTCGGATGGTTGCTTTACCTGCCCCTATCACCGTGCGTAGAGGGAACGTCAGGTCGGCTCGAATCAGCCCCCGGAGCCGATTGCTCCCGTCCACTTGACGCCCTAGGCTCCTGCTTCCGTGTGTTCACAGTGATCACAGCGCCGCACCGCCACGGGGGAAAGCACGTGACCTACGACCAGGATTGGGACCGCCAGCTCAATCCGTTCCGTTACAACGCTGACGGATCGCTCACAGATGCCGCCAAGCGGCAGAACGTGACGATGGAGCTCAACTCCGCAGGGGGCAAGGGAAGTGGGGGCGCAGGGAGCGGAGCCCGGCAGACGTCGGTTCGCACGGCTGCGCTGACCAAAGCGGCCAAGGCGCTGGAGGATCTCCGGGGCGATACCGACAAGGTGGACCAGCACGCGCTGTCGGAGACCGATGTCGCATCCAGCGCACTGGGCGGCTGGCAAAGCTCTCAGGGGCTCTCCGCACTGCACAAGAGGTGGGCGGACGAGTCCGTGCATCTGAGCACGATGCTGTCCGACGCCGTCATGAAGCTGCACAACACCACCAGTTCGTACGAGCGGACAGACCACTCCGAGAAGTCCAGGATGGACTCTCTTGACGGTGGGAGGAACTGATCATGGTTGCGTTCTCAGATCTCCTCCACGCCGACCTTGGCAAGCTCCAGGCAGCAGCGGACGAGTGGAAGCTGCTACCCAAGAAGTACCAGGGCCTGCAAGAGCTGTTCGAGGCACGTGTCACGAAGCCCCTGAAGTCCGACTGGCACGGGGATGCGGCTGCCCAGGCACAGCTGTGGCTTATGAAGATCAAGGAGCAGTACGCCGCCGCGGCGCAAGAGGCGCACGCCATTGCGACCCTGCTGTTGGACGCCCACGCGGAGTTCAGTGCCGCACAGAAGAAGCTCCGTCGGATCATCGATGAGGAAGCACCGGCCGAGAAACTCCAAGTGCTGGACAACGGCATGGTCATCGATACCGATCCGGATACCCAGGGTTTCATGGCTGGCGGATATAGCGATGTCTTCCACCCGGAGCGCAAGGCCAAGGTCGAGGCCATTCAAGGGCGCATAGCGAAGGTGCTGCGGGATGCCACCGCAGCGGACGAGGCTGCGGACTGGGCGCTGCGTCAGGACTCCAACGGCAAGAACAACGCTTCCTTCAACAAGAACATCTACACGTCGTTGGACTCGGCCCGGGAAGCCAAGAAGGATATGGCCGAGGCTCTGAGACTTACCAAGAAGGGTGAAGATCTCACCAACGACGAGCTGGACCGGTTGGCGAAGATCCTTTCCAAGCGCAAGACCGACATGGTCTTCGCGGAGCGGTTCGCCACCACGCTGGGTCCGAAGGGGGCGCTCGAGTTCTGGCGTGAGGCATCGGGCCCGGGCTCGGGAGAGCGTGGAAGCGAGCGTAACGCCGCCCTCAAGCAGCTGCAGGACGGCCTCGGTTCCACACTCGGCATCGCCACCCAGAGCGACAGCGCGGCGATGGACGGGTGGAAGGAGAAGATGCTGGCGCTCGGGCCGCAGACCATCGACCCGGGAGGGCCGGGCGGGCCCAGCGCCAAGGGGTACCAGCTCATGAGCAGCCTGATGCGCAGCGGCAGCTACGACACCGACTTCCTCAACGATTATGGCCGAGACCTCGTGAAGTACGAGCAGTCCAGAAGCCCATCGACACCGAGGGGCCTGTGGGCCCCGGACTCCACGATGCCGCGGATTGACTATTCAGGGGATGGACCAGGTGCCGACCCCATGACGGGGTACATGGACGCGCTGAGCATGAATCCGGAAGCCGCCACCCAGTTCCTCGACCCGGGCGACCCGCGTAAGAACGGAAGCCTCAAGTACCTGGTAGATGACCGTGAGTGGGTGCCGGACGGTTTCCATGAGAAGACCGGGCAGGGAGCGTTGGCGATGGCCATCGAGGCCGGCGCCACAGGGCATCAACCGGGACAGGAAGATGCCGTGCGTGATCACACGGCATCGCAAGCCAGGATCATGCGCGACGCCATCAACATGCTCGACGGCGGCTCGAAAAACGAAAAGCTTCCTGACGGGATGCACCTGCCGATCGCCCATGCTCTGGGCGATTACGTCTCCGACACACAGGACATGCTGTCGAGCGTCAACGACGCCTCGTCGCATCACAAGGAAGACAAGGCATCGGGGGTGTGGGCGGACGAGACGACCGGACAGATGCGTATGGCTGTTGATCCAGAGTCATTGATCAGAGTCATGCGTGGAGTTTCGGACGATCCTGGCGCATATCACGTGATCCAGGAGGCGCAAACCGCCCACACAGCACAACAGCTGGCCGATATCCCCTCGGGAACGAGTGCAGAGAAGGCCAAGGAGCTGATGGCCGACTCTGCAACAGCAATGGGAGCCATCGACGCTGTTCAGGGTGACGTCATCCTCGATCGCCGAGACGAGGGCCGCTCTGACCATAAGTGGTGGATCGGGAAGGCCGGATATCACGGGGCAGCAGGGATTGTTACCAAATTCCCTGTTGTTGGCGACATCGCGGTGCGGCTCACGGATGTCGGTGCCACTGCGTGGCAACAACACATGGACACCGCCACCGACGCGCGTGCTGCAGACGAGATCGCTGAGAACACGCTCAATGGAAACGCGGGCAAGGGTGGGAAAGCCGGCATCAATGCGATGATCGCCGAATTGTACGAGCAGCGAGGAATGCGGCCTGATGCGTCACATGTGAACTATGTTCAGCATGAAGTACGGGGAATTTACGAGGATGGCCGTACCGATGTTCAAGATGTCCTTGGGCGAGGAAAGAACAATAACTGATCATGGCTGACGTCGCAGAAGAGCGCCGCATTGGGGACACCGATCCTCGTATCACTCGCCTTCAACGCAAACGGTGGCTTATCGCCGCAGTCATCGTCCTGGTCGTTGGGGCACCCAGCATCTTCTATTTCAGTGGCGCGTATGACCGTTGGCAAGATAGCCGCAGTCTCGCCGATATTTGCAGGGGAAGCGTTGACACCTCGGAGGTCAAAGAGCTTCTAGGCATTGACCGGCTGCGCGGCCGCGAGGTCGAAGTGGGGCAGGGAGCGAACCCGCATGCAGGTCAGTTGGACAAATGCTCTTTGAGCGACCCTGACCGCAGCGCATGGCTGTCAGTGGCTATGGACTGGGGGGCCGACGCCTCAGGAGCTCTTCACGACTTCGGCGAATTCGCCCCGTGGGGTGACGTCGGAATGGCAATTCCACTAGGTCACGGATGGGAAGGCGTGATGGACGAGGGAGGCTTGGGAAAGGATCTCGTCGCCACCATCAACTTGCCTTGCGTAAACCACTGGAACGATACAAAGCGTTCCTCCTTGGTGGTCACGGTGCAAGGCATGGCAATGCGGTCAATGGAGGGAACCGCACAGCGAACGCGCTTCGCTCGCACAGCGACAAAGACTGCGCAGAACGCAGCCAAAGCATGGGGATGCACTGCCCGTGTAGGTGGCGCCGTCGAACGTGTTCCGGATAACACAGCGCACACAAAGGTGCCCGAGGGGGAAGCCCGCGGTACATGTGCTGGCATCGCGACCGCTGTACGCGAAAGTGCTGCGGATTCGAAGGCGCCCATCGAGAACTGCTACCTGCTGTCTGACTCGTTCACATCGCAATATCGCGTTAGCGCCTTCTATGCTCCCTTCGCCACAGCGTTGGCTGAACAGCCCGGCTATGGGGGGGAATTCGATCCGCAAAAGCCTGCCGGGCACAAGGGCACCACGATTTGGGCATCAGCTCAGTGTTCTTCAGGTAGTCGGGCGTTGTACATCGCCACTGCGACTCTCAACAAGGACAGGCCATCGGAGCAACCGGACGTAAAACTAGGAAAGGTCGCGTTGAAGGAGTTCGCTGCCCGTTCTGCGAAGCGCCACGGTTGCACTGATCTCAAATTGCCGTGACGTTGGTATCCGTGCAGTGAGCACACTAGGCGTCGGCACTAGTGGTGGCTGGCGACCGTTCCATCACCGATGGGCGGGTACGCCCCTATAGTGCGTACCTGACGTATTAGAGCCGACTCTCAGCGTCCCGGGTCAGCCAGATCGGCATCGGTTTCAGGACAGATGTATGTCGCCTTTCGACGCGCCAAGGGGCCGGTTGACCTGGTGTTCTGATGGGGGGTTGTATGGATCTGCTGCCTGGCCCCAGCGCCTGGCAGGGACCTGAGCGTCACACCGGGGGGAAGTTGCAGGTGGCTGAGGAATACCGAGTTGATCTGAGTGCGCTGCAGCAAGTCATCACGCGGCTCAACTCGCTTGTGGACACCATGGATGGGGTCGGGACCACGGCGGAGTACAAGACGGAGCTGCCGGAGGGGTACCTCGGCCAGGGATTCGCCGAGGAAGCTGGGCTTCGGAATGCGCACAGCAGGATGAAGCGGGAGCTCGCCGCCATGGTCGCCGAGCTGAAGGACATGATTGCCGATGCTGGCAAGAAGTCGAGGACCGTGCACGACGACTACGAAAGTCGTGAGCAAGAGGTCCGCAAGTCCATGCGCTGAGGCAGGCTGCGGCCGGCTCAGCAGGTGAGCCGGTGCAACGGGGAGGAATGAGATGGGTAGCGGGGGTGGACACTCCACCAACTTCTCAGGCCACACGCTTGAGTCGTTGAAGGCCATGGTGCGCGACGCGCAGCCGGACAAGGTCGATGAGATCGCCGACCACTGGATGTTCGTGTACGACCAGCTTGCCGGTGATGCACCGGACGGAAGTGTGAAGGATCTTCTGGACAAGGCCGTGGCGGATGTCCGCGAGTACTGGCACGGCGCAGCGGCGGAAGCCTTCGAGAAGCGGGCAAAGACTCTGAGTGCGAGTCTCGCGAATGGCTCTCTGTACGCGAAGAATACGTCGCACACTCTGAAAGCCGCGGCGATCGACCTTCTCAATGCCCAAAGGGCCGTCACGGCTTTGCAGGACTCCGAGGCTGCATCGAAAGACGGCAACATCCTCCAAGCCATCGGCTCCAAGGTGCAGGACGGTGCGGACTGGTTGGGCGATTTCGGTGCTCGCAGCGATGACACCCTGAAGCAGGATCTCGCCAACGGCATGAACACCAGCGATGCGCTGGACAAGCACCGGGGCACGCTGTCCCGTGGGCGGGAGATCGCCTTGCAGGCGGCTGCCCATATGGAGAAGCTCGGCGCCTCGTACAACGTCAAGGGGAATCAGCTGGCGCCCCCGCTCTCCCGTGACCCGGAGAAGCCCATCTCGCCGCCGGATTCGACGGTGCCGCCGCCAGATGTGGCCGTTGCCGTGGTTCCAGCCGTGGCGAGTCCGCGGAGGGGGACTGCCGCTGGGGTGTCGGGCCGGAAGGCGGCCGGCGGCACGTCATCCGGGGGTGGTGTTGCTTCGCCCCGGCCTTCACGGGAGAGCGGGGGTACGGGGGGCTCTGCCCAATCCGGAACGCGTCCTCCCATGCCGCAGGCGCCGCGTCCTGGTACGGCGTTGGACGGTGTTCGTGGCGGTGTGGTCAATCCCGTCAGTCCTCCGGGCGCGGGCCCCGGCGGGCCGTTGGTCGGGGCTCCTGACCACTCCGGTTCGGGCACCGGCGGGCCGGGCATCCCTGGTGGTGGTCCCGTGGTTGGCGGGCGCGGTCCTGTGGGCGGCAGAACGGCGCGTCCAGGTTCACCGGGCGTTCCGAGTACGCCTCCAGGTGGTCGTGCTGGTGCAGGAAGAACCGCTATGCCGGGTGCTCCCGGCCAGCCGGGCCAGGCAGGACGACCGCCGATTGCTGGCGGCACGGGTCCCGGCACATCCGGTAAGGGCGGCGCTCGTGGTCGTCAGGGAGGGGGCGCGCGGCGTCCTGGCGGTGTCATCGGGGAACCGAGTAAGCCCGGAGCGCCGGGTCGGGGTTCGCAAGGTGGCTCAGGTCTGCACCGCAGTCGGGGTGGCGCTCTGAACGGTCGTTCGGAAGGATCGTCTCCTTCGCGTGGTCCACTGGGCGCACCGATCAGCGGGCGGTTCACCCGTGAGGACAAGGAGCGCCGGCAGTCACAGCGTCCCGACTACCTCGTCGAGGATGAAGAGACCTGGGTTTCGCAGCGGGACGTTGTGCCGGGAGTTGTTGGCGTTCCGGCCTCTGCGGAGGCGGACGACAGTGGCGTACCGGAAGAGCGGAGCCGTGCGGTGGAGCCGGACAGTTCGGAAGGAAACAGCAGGGCGTGACGTTCAAGCGATGGATGAGATCGGCGGGTGGGACGGCGCTGTTGTGTGTGGTCGGTCTCGCGCATGCAGCGTCCCCGGCAGCCGCGGATTCCATTCGCGATCGTCAGTGGGCCTTGCCGGCATTCGATGCTGACGCGATTGAGAAGGTGTCCACAGGTCGGGGGGTGACCGTCGCTGTCGTCGACACTGGAGTCGACGGGTCCCACCCCGACCTCGTGGGCAATGTGCTGCCGGGGAAGGACCTGCTCAAGGGTAGCGGTCGAGCCGACCGTGAAACAGAGAACTCACACGGCACGGCCATGGCCTCCTTGATCGCAGGCCATGGTCACGGGCCCGGGGGCGCGGCCGGCGTCAAGGGGCTCGCCCCTGGGGCAAAGATTCTGCCGCTGCTTGTCAACACTCAGGATGGCCTGCGGGTCGGCACTGGCAAGGGGGAATCCCCCGTGTCACAGGCGATTCGTTATGCCGTCGACCACGGAGCGACAGTCATCAATCTGTCGCTGGGGGACACTTTCAAGATTACCGATCTGGACGACGCCGTTCAGTATGCGCGAAAGAAGGATGCCGTCATTGTTGCCGCGGCCGGCAACGACGGCGTTGCCGAGCCGAACTACCCCGCGAGCATCCCAGGCGTGATTTCGGTAGGAGCGGTCGACTCTTCAGGAAAGATCTGGGAGAAGTCCAACTACGGGTCGAACAACCTGCTCGCAGCACCAGGGGTGGACGTCCCCGGCGCGGGACGTGATCACGGCTACCGAAGCGGTACGGGCACTTCCGATGCCACCGCCTATGTTTCCGCTGCCGCCGCCCTCCTCCGCTCCAAGTTCCCTAACCTCACGGCTGGCCAGATCGCGAACCGCCTGGTGAAAACAGCCAAGGTGCCGGACGCGGTGAAGGGTGCGAAGCTCCCGGACAAGCACTACGGCTACGGGTTCATCCGCCCGTTCAGCGCCTTGACCGAGGACATCCCGGCAGGCTCGCAGAACGGCCCGCTGCCGGCTCCGTCCTCGGCTTCACCGGTTCCCGCTGCCCCGTCCGATCCCTCCTCCAACGGGGGTGGGGCATCGGCGTATGTCATCTGGGGTGTCGTCGGCGTAGTGGTGCTGGGCCTCGTGACCGCGTTGGCTGTGGTCATCGTCAAGCGCCGCCGCCCTGTCGTACCGCCGCCCTCTCCGTACGGCCACCAGCAGCCCGGCCCGCCCTTCCAGTAGTAAACAGGCCCCATTGGCAACCGTCACCATCAAGCGCCCTCCGCGTACCGCGCCCCCTGACTATCCCAAGGGTGAGTTGCAGCTGAAGGCGCCTCCCGAGCTGCCGGAGCACAAGCGCGAATCCGCTCTCCTGACGCTGCTGCCCATGGTGGGCATGGCCAGTACGGCGGTGTATTTCTTCCTGCCCGGCTCACCACCGTTCATGAAGATCATGGGCGGCATCATGCTCATCGCCACGGCGGCCATAGGGGCGGGCCAGCTCGTCCGTGCCCGACGCGGCTCATCGTCAGGCGTCCACGCGGCACGTCAGGAATACCTCAAGTACCTGGCTCAGACTCGCGAGGAGGCGCGGGCCACCGCACGCGCCCAGCGCCTGTCAGAACTCCGCACCTTCCCCGAGCCAGCACAGCTCTGGGCGGTCATCGCCGAACGCACGAGACTGTGGGAACGCCGGCCTGGCGACGACGACTTTGCCCAGGTACGTGTCGGGCTGGGTCCACAGACTCTGGCGACGCGCCTTGTGGTGCCGCAGGCCGGGCCTGCGGAGGAGTGGGAGCCGCTGTCCGCGCATGCACTGCGACATTTCGTTGCAGCGTACGAGTACCTCGACGAGCTGCCCCTGGCGTTGTCCCTGCGGGCGTTCCCGCGGCTGACGATCAGGGGTGACACCGACACCGTCCAGGGGGCGGTTCGGGCGCTGGTCTGCCAGCTGTCGGCGATGCACTCACCGGACGATGTGCGCATCGTGGTCGTCACGGATCTGGGGACGGCTGCGGAATGGGACTGGATCAAGTGGCTTCCGCACGCTCGTACCGCCGAGCCGGAAGCCGCTGGCCGCCGACGTGCGCAACGGCTGCTGGTCTATTCCTCGCTCAGCGACCTCGAAGAGGACTTTGCCCAGGACTTCTCCACGCGCCCCGCCTGGGAGGCGGATGCCCGGCCGCTGCTCGACCGACCCCATGTGGTGATCCTTCTGGATCCCGGCCCCACGACGACATTCCCGTGGCCATTCGACCGGGACGCTTATCTGGGCGTGACCGTCATCGAACTTGAAACGGCCATCGGCGGTCCGCGAGAGCGCCGTACACCCGGGGGTGGGGTCCGTCGAGTAGATCGCCGACCGGGTATGGCTGTCGAGCCGAATGCCCTGACCCTCGTTTCCAAGTCCGGCTCCACCTACACGGGTATTCCAGACACCCTCAGCGCAGTCGAAGCTACGGCACTCGCTCGCGCCCTCTCTCCGCTGCGGACCAGCGACGACGAGGACGAGGACCCTCTGCTGGGCAACCTCGACTTCACCGAGCTCATGGGCATCGAGGACCCCACGACCCTCGCCCCATCGCCACAGCATCGAACTGTGCAGGACCGGCTGCGCGTACCGCTCGGAGTGGACGGCGACGGAAATCCCGTTGTCCTCGACCTCAAGGAAGCAGCCCAAGGAGGGATGGGGCCGCACGGCCTGTGCGTCGGCGCCACCGGCTCCGGTAAGTCCGAGCTGCTCCGCACCCTCGTCCTCGGCCTCGCCACCACCCACAGCTCCGAGACCCTGAACTTCATCCTGGCCGACTTCAAAGGCGGCGCGACGTTCGCCGGCCTGGCCGACCTACCGCACGTGGCCGCGTTCATCACCAATCTCGCCGAGGACCTCACCCTCGTCGACCGCATGCAGGACGCCCTGACCGGTGAACTGCTGCGCCGTCAGGAACTGCTGCGCGCCAGCGGCAACTTCGCCAATATCGGCGCCTACGAGAGAGTCCGAGCAGCAGGGGCACCGCTTCAGCCGCTGCCCACGCTGCTGATCGTCCTTGACGAGTTCAGCGAACTGCTGGGAGCCAGACCCGAGTTCATCGACGTGTTCCTGCAGATCGGACGTATCGGGCGTTCGCTCGGTGTGCACCTTCTGCTTGCCTCACAGCGGGTGGACGAGGGCCGGCTGCGCGGCTTGGACACCTACCTGTCCTATCGACTGGTGATGCGCACTTTCTCGGCCGAAGAGTCCCGCATCGCACTCGGCGTCACCGACGCCTACCATTTGCCCAACGTCCCAGGAGCTGGCCTTCTGAGTCATGGAACGGAAGCCCTGACCCAGTTCAAGGCCGCATACGTCTCTGGCCTCTACCGTCCCCGGCGCACCACCGTCTCCGGCGGTCGGGAAGACATCTCCCCGATGCTGTTCACTGCCGAGTCCATCATCGAGGGCGCCGATCGATGCCTGACTAGTGTTGATGAGGCACCTTCAGAAGGAGGCGGCACAGGCCCTTCCGTACTGGACATTCTGGTGGAGCGGCTTCGGGACCAAGGACCGGCGGCAGAGCAGGTCTGGCTGCCCCCGCTGGAAGAGTCCCCTTCCCTCGGTGATCTACTTCCCCCGCTGATGGTCACGTCCGAACGGGGCCTGCAGCCTGTCGAGTGGCGGGATATGTCCCTGGTCATCCCGCTGGGCATCGCCGACGTGCCGTTCGAGCAGCGCCGCGAGACCCTTCGCTGCGATTTTTCCGGTTCACAGGGTCACACCGTGGTGGTCGGTGGTCCACGGTCGGGGAAGTCCACCTTGCTACGTACCCTCGTCATGGCGTTCGCCCTGACGCATACGCCCCGCGAGGTGCAGTTCTATTGCCTGGACTTCGGCGGCGGCAGCCTGTCCTCTCTGGCCGGCCTCCCGCACGTGGGGGGTGTCTGTTCCCGGCTGGATGCGGCCAAGGTGCGACGGACTGTCGCGGAGATGCGGGAGATCCTCGACGAGCGGGAGGAGTTCTTCCGGGCACATCACATCGACTCGATCCGGACCTACCGCGGGCGACGGGCCGTGGGGCACTACTCCGATCACCTCTTCGGCGATGTCTTCCTGGTGATCGACGGCTGGGGCACGTTCAAGCGGGAGCACGAACAGCTGATCCCGGACGTCGAAGCCATGGCCGTTCGAGGTCTTGCCTACGGCATTCACGTCATCCTCACGGCCGGGCGGTACAACGAGATCCGCCCTGCTCTGAAGGACCAACTCGGTACCCGGCTGGAACTGCGGATGGCCGACCCTCTGGATTCCGAACACGACCGCAGACGCGCCCGCAATGTGCCGGCCACCCGCCCCGGACACGGCCTTGCCCAAGGCGGCCTGCACTACGTCGCCGCACTCCCGCACGCCATTTTCCCGCATGCCACGCACGACCCTACGGACGACGCCAAAAGCTCCGCCGAGCTGATCGCGGCCGTCGCATCCCACTGGCACGGGCCGGTTTGCCCACCTGTACGCATGCTTCCCGATCGCCTGCACGTGGACGCCCTCCCCAAGGCGAGCGAGACACCTGATCTTGGCTTCGCTGTGGGCTTCGACGAATCGACGCTCACGCCGACCTACCTCAACTTCGACACCGATCCGCTCCTGGTGGTCTACGGCGAAAGCGAGTCCGGGAAGTCCTCGCTGCTGCGCCTGCTCGCCCGGCGGCTGGCTGAACGGCATCAGTCCCATGAAGCTCTGGCGGTCGTCGGAGATTACCGACGGGGGCTGCACGGACAGCTCCCAGAGGACCACGTGCTGCACTACGCTCCCGCCTCGGCATCGCTCGAAGAGGGCCTGAAGCGCCTCGTTCCGATCCTCCAGGCCCGGATGCCTACGGAGGAAGTCACCGCCGAGCAGATGCGCGCTCGCAACTGGTGGCACGGTCCCGAGATCTTCATCGTCATCGACGACTACGACCTCGTCGCACTCCCCTCCGGCAATCCCCTCGAAGCACTGGTCGAGTTGTTTCCCTATGCCCGGGACATCGGCCTACGCGTCATCGTCGCCCGCAGTACCGCTGGCGCAGCCCGCGCCTCGTTCGACCCGGTGACCCGACGCCTCAAAGAGCTCGGAGCTGCGGGTGTCATTCTGTCGGGCAACCCCGATGAAGGACCGCTGGTAGGCACTACGAGGGCTGAGCCTATGCCACCCGGGCGGGCTCAATTGGTCTCTCCTCGGCAGCGATCTCGCGTCATCCAAATCGGCTGGTCTGCCCCCAAGTGAGTCAGTGGGGGCAGACCTGCGCTCGATGGTCTGGCCGAGTGGTGTGGGCTCAGCTCTCCGCCAATTGGTTCGCGAGCTGCAATGCATCGGTTGCGACGGACAGTGCGGCGTGGAGACCGGAGACCTCGAACAGTGTGGGATGGACTATGGGGGTCCAGTCGCCGTGGAGGCTCGGCCAGGTGGCGAGCGTGACTTCCACCGTGGCCAGACCGAGGCGAGCGGTGACATCCATGCCTCCTCGGGCACTGGGAACCCAGTGCAGCACGATGGAGCCGGGGCGGAGTCGGCTGGGATGTGCGATGGGTGCCCAGACAGCGCGGATCGATTCAGTGGCGATGGGCGGTATCGAGCGGACGAGGGCCCCGCGTACGGAGTCGGGCATGGGGCGACGGATGAGATCACTGAGGATCAGGCATGGGCTCGCGAGGCTGGTCGCCGCTGGCCGGCGGCAGCAGGGTCGGCAGGTCACACATCCGCCCAGTTCAGCTGGTTGCGGACCGCGGGCGGCAGCACGTCTTGCTGGCCGTTCTCGGCGATGTAGACGGCGCCGTCTGGTCCGGTTATCTCGATGACCTGGCCGATGCGGTGGGCGTGGGGCCAATCGGGGTTGATGGCGAAGTGCACGGGGAGGTCGGGGTCGACGGTCTGAAGCTGGCGGATCAACTGGCGGACGGTGATCTGGTACGGCACGGCAGCCTCCTTGGAGAAGCGGCGATGAGGAGAGGTGGGTGTGAGGATGCGCTCCGGGTCAGTCCCCGGCGTCGAGCTGCAGCAGCTCGCACAGTGCTTCGGGTCCCTTCGAGGCTGCTGTGGGTTTCGGCTGGACCTGGCCGGCGCGGTGCCGTATACCCTGCTCGGCGGCGTAGGACTTGGTGGACGAGGGGCTGCTGGTCCACTTCTCGCAGTTGCACGTCGCGCCGATGGGCAGAGGGACAGATGGTGCCGTCGGCGTGATACGCGGTCACGGTGATCGAGTGGCGAGGCATGCGGGACCTCCTGGTCAGATGCAGGTGCAGTAGCGGCCGGGGAAGGGGATGACGGCGGCGAGGAATCCGGCGACGGCCTAGCCGGGGTGTCCAGGCCCGAAGCTCTGGCGCCAGGAGGCGGTTGCATCGTTTGTCTCCTTGACGTTGATGTGCCACAGGTCGCCGCGCGCCGCTGCGGGGCATTCGGGGAGGAATCCCACGTAGACGCGTTGGTCGGGGCTGGAGCAGTGCACGTTGCAGTCTTGGTCGGAGACGAGTGCCACCCCTGGTTCTTGAGGAGGCCGGTTACGGGGCCTGCGCAGTGGCAGTCGAGCAGCCACTCACGCTCGCCGAGGGCGGCGAACGGAAGCGGGGCGGGAGCTTGGAACGGGGCGGTAGCGGCGAGCGTCACGAGCAACAATCCCTTCGTTGACCTGCGGTTTTTCGCGACATCCGTACGTTGACATGGTCTGGGACGGGGTCTCCAGTCCGTTGCGACGGTGTCCGTCTGCCGTGGGCGAACTGACAAGGGGACCGGCCGCTGATGTCCGTGCAAGGGGGAATGAATCGGTTGCCCTTGGGGCTGTTCCCAGGGCGACCGCTTGCTGCGGGAGGTTGGGTTGGAGAGCCAAGAGATCTGTACGTACTGCGAGGCGGTCGACGATGCGGAGGCCGCTTCCGTGGGCCGGGCCCGCATGGCCGACGGCAGACGGATCGAGTTGAGCGTGGAGGAGCTGGCACAGCTGGTTGGCGTCGAAGCCACGGGTGGGCGTGGCGCGGGCCGGCATGGTGCGGCCGATGCCGTCTAACGACGGGGCGAGCGCACCTCGTTGCGTGTTCCAGTACTCGCCGTGTGGCCGGCGTTCTGGGCATCGGTGGGCGAGGCTGGTGCCGGCGTGGACGAACGTGCGCGTGCTGCCTCGGCGCGCACGGCAGCAGAGCGGTCCAGGGACCGTGTGAGTCCTTGGGCAAGGTGCCCTTCGGGGTATGTGTCGATGACGGACCGGATGGCGTAGAGGCGGGCCTGGTTCGCAGCGTGGGCTTGCGGCAGCTCCGCCGATGAGGAGCTGAGCTGCTGGAGACCCTGGGGGAGCGGGACACAACCCCTGGGGTGAGGCTGTGCCTTCGGGGAGGTAGCCGAGCCGGATGTGCTGTTCGGGCGAGTTGATGTAGACGTTCTCCAGTTCATCGTTATGGAGGTGGAACTCCTGGGCGAGGAGCGGCTGGAGGGCGGGGTCACCGGTGGTGGTGGAGCCGGTGAGGTAGACCGGGGAAACGTAGAAGTCCCCGTCAGGAGCGGGCGTGGGCGTGAGATCGGATCTCGGAGGCAGGGTGCGGGCGTCAGCGCTGACGGCGTGAGCTGGCAATGACATGTGTGACGGGGGCGGCTGAGGCAGTCGGAGGCTGGACGGGGTGCATCACGTTGGTGCGCGGGCTGCGTGCCAGCGCAGCCGTAGTGCGCGGATTCGCCTGGCCGAGGCACAGGGGCTGGGTCTCGACCAGGGAGCGGTGGCGGTCGGGAATGAGGAAATCAGCGCGGACGACGGGCCTCGGGTCGGTCAGGGCGAGGGCCGTGGCGGTTATGAGGTGCTCGGGGGTGCCTCGGCTGAAGTACGCCTGCCAGCTCGGCGCGGAGAGGGGGGCGGGGCCGGCGGACATGCGCCAGGTCGACTTCTCCGTGTCGTGTAGTTCGTCGTATTCGTGGAGCCAGCCGCCGCGCATCCGATAGGCGGCATGACCGTCGGGCGAGACCATGCGGAACGGCCGCGTATCGCGGACGGCCTCCCACTGGTGACTGGAGAGCACGGTGGCGGGCGTGTGCCGGGTGTCGTGCTCGCCCCCGCTGAAGTAGTCGGCGAAGTTGTTGGGCAGCCCGGCGACGAGCGTGTCCGTGAACGCTGGCACGATCTCTCGGGGGGCGTCGCGGTCGAAGGTGGTAATCCAGTCCGGTACGCCGAGCGGGTCCTCGGAATACGAGAACGTCCAGCCGCCGTAGTGGCTGTCGACGACATTGGCTATGCGCACGCGCTGGCACGGGCTGGTGTAGTACGTGTCCTCGCCGAAGGCCACGACCTTGGTCCAGCCTGCCGCAGAATCAAGGGTGTTGAAGACAGCTTCGCCCGGGCCGGGGCCGGCGAGGTAGACGGGGGCCATCAGGACATCGCTGTCCGGGCCGAAGGTGCGAGGGCCGGTGGTGGGCATAGGGAACAACTCCGGAGGGGTGGTGCACGGGTGCCCGCGCGGCTCGTACCGGAACGTACGTGGGCGCCGTTATGGCGGTGGGGTCTGACGGTGGGCATGAGGAATCACCTGGTCTGTGAGGGGTGGGAGAGCGCTGTGACGTATGCCGGGAGACGTGGCTGGGGGCTGGGGCGTGGGAGAACAATCCCGGGAAGCCCGAGGGGGTTCGCCGTACGGCTGCGACGGCCCTCGTCGCGCTGGCCGATGCCAGTGCTGTGGGCTTGTGCGGCACAGTGACGCGAGGGGGCAGCGACTCGAAGGCGGCCAGTTCCGCATAAATGGGCCCGAGTGCCTGGGCGGCCGGAGCCAGGGTGGACGCGGCACGGGAGGAGGGGCCGGTGCGGGTCGGGAACTGGTCCTCCTGGAGTTGCTGGAGGCGATAGTAGAAGGAGCCCGTGGCGAGTCCCGATGCTTTGCGTAGTTCGCCGTTCGGAAGGGGGCCGTGCTCCGAGAGGGCGTGGAGGACGCTGAGTGCCCGCTCGCCGCGTAGCCGGCGGAGGGCGTCCTCCGTCCGTTCTGCCTCGGCGACTGCCGAACTGCTTCCACTGGAGTGTGTGCGGTGCCAGGAGGCGAGTGTGCGGTGCACGCTGTGCGCGTTCCGACCCGAGCGGGAGACCTCGTAGATCCCGTATTCCGGCCGGTCCAGCAGCCCGTTCGTGTGCATTCGCCGCAGGATTTGCTGCGTGTTCTGGGCGCTGAGCCACGGCAGCGCCGCGGCGATCTTTGCGAAGCGCATCTGGCCGTGCTGCGCGATGGTCTGCAGAGTCCAGGTCGTCCAGCGGGGAGCGAGGCGGTCGATCGCCTCGCTGACGAGCACGGCGTCGTGCGCCGATTTGCGGTGGCCGGCCATGTCTATTTCTCCGGAAGTTGGTCGGGAGTGCTGTCAACGGGAGTGCGCAGAACGTCCGGCCGACGCGGGCGCGGCGGGCGCGGGGGAGTTCGGGTGCGCGGTGGCTCGGCTGCTGCTGTGCGGGGAGCGAGCCCTGGCGGCCTGGGCACGACGCCCGAGGGGCTGCGTGGCGGCGGATGCCTGCCGCTCGCGCTCCAGCCGGCGCGCCGCGGTGCGGTATGCGGCCTGGTCCTGACGCTCGCCGACGGCCAGGAGGTAGATCTCCCGGCGGTGCTGGGAAGAGGCCGGGGCATCCCGGTACTGGACGACCAGTCGCCACCTGGTCTCAGGATCGACGTAGACCTTGTGGCAACCCGTCAGTTCGCGGTGCAGCGCGGCGCCGCGCTCGTTGCCGTGGACCAGGTGCTGCAATTCCAGCAGGGCCAGGTCGCGGATCTCCTCCGGGACGGACCGCAGGTCGGCGAGGGCCTCGGGATGAGCTGCGAAGGCGTACCGGGCTTGGCTCACGGCGCGTTCCGACGCACACGTGCCGGCGCAGCCGCCGCCAGCCGAGACGGCACGGCTGCCGCCGGTGGTACGGCAAGGCCGCTGGCCTTGACCATCGAGCGGGCGCGGGCAGCCTGTACCCGTACGCCGACAGTGCCGTGGGACGCCGGGGCCAGGGGAAGGGGCGTGGATTGCTCCCCTACCCAGGTGTCTGCGGTTTCGGCGGTGGGGAAGGCGCCCTCCCGCACCGTGTAGGAACGAAGGTCCTCGGTGGTCTCATGGAGGAAGAGGCAGTACAGAGCACCGGCCGGCTCGGGATGGCTGTCGAAGACCAGCGTCCGCACCTCGTTGCGGATCTCAGGGATACAGAGATTGGCGATGTAGTGGTCAATGGCCGTGCATCGGCCGTCCGGGTTGGTCCGAAGCATGTCCTCCAGCCGGGCCGTGAGTGCGTCGGCGGGCCGGGGCCCGTGGGTCGTGGATAGCTCTGCAGATTCGGCCCGGCAGCCCTGGCGGATGAGCCAGTTGTGCGCCAGCGGAATGACGGGGTGGCGCTCGTGCGCAACGCCGACCGTGTGCTGTTCGAAGTCGCGGGTGATGTGCAGCGTGATGAACGCCGTCGAACCGGGGGTGTTCCGGATCGCGGTGCGGTACAGGAGCAGGTAGAGCAGGTAGGTGTCGCGGTAATCGGTGCTGTGGTGCTCGGCCAGAGGGTCGAGCATGTCGTCCGAGAGCGTCACCGAGAAGAAGGCGTCATCGGTCTGTTCGGTGGTGGCCGTGAAGCCGTCGAGCCGGTAGTCCGGTACAGGCGTGTGGAAGTCGGTCATGTCAGGCTCCGGCGGGCTCGGGGGAGGCCAGGAGCCGGTGGCTGGGCCGGGCCGGGCTGGTGGTGCACGCACCGAAGGGGCCGTCGGGTGTGCGGAGTTGCAGCAGGGCCGGGTCGAGGTGGTCGCGCTGCCACACTGAGGGGCCGGTGGGGCCGGCCTCGATGTCGGTGAGCTGCTGCCAGGCCAGCCACAGGGCGTGCAGCCGGGCGACGGCCTCGGGGTGCTCGTGCCACTGCTGGCACCACGGGCGGCTGGTGGTGATCTCCCGGCCGTAGACCGGCAGTAGAAGGTGGTGAACCCAGGTGGTCAGGGCGGCGAGTTCTTCGGCGTATGCCGTGCCGGCAAGCGCGAGAATGAAGATGGAAGACGGCCCCTCCGCCCCGGTGGCAGCCGAATCGCTGCCCGCCGGGGCGGAGACCGGCGCGGTGCCTTCCGCGCAACCGGGCTCGTCGTGTTCGCAGTCCTGGCCGGGTGACTGTTCGTCGGTGAGCCGGGCGAGCGTCTCGCCTTGCTTGCGGCTCTCCGCGACGAGCTGTGTGACGGTGGAGACGAGGTCGTCCAAGTCGTGGTCCGGTATGCGTATCGGCTCGCTGTCGTGAGCGGGTTCAGACATCGATACCCCTTGGCGTGAACGTGTGGGGTGTCGAGGTTCCGGAGATAGCCCGGTTTGGCCATGCCGGAAACCTGGTGTAGACGGCGCAGTTCAGAGCGGTGTGGGGTAGTGGCAGGGCGGGGGAGGATCTGTAGGGAGCGGGTGTTCGCTATGGCGTTGCCGCGAGGCCCGATGGTCGCGGGTTGACTGATGAGGAACGGGCCCGGCGCGAACAAGCCCCGTTAGCAGCAGCTGATTTGCTTGGCGGTGGGGCCAGCGAGCCCGAGTTGGCGGGTCGCTTCCAGGGGACGCGGATGTCGGCGAACCGCTGGCGCCGGGCCCTTGTGGCAGGCAGGAGGGTAGCCCTGACTGCGAAGGGGGCCGGTGGTGCCGCTGCCGTCTCACCCTTGACCCAGTTGGTGGAGCTGGATGGCCTGCTGGACGCCGGTCCGGCCGTACGCGGCTGAGTCGGGGGGCCAGCGCCGGACCCTTGGCCAGGATCGCCGAGGTGATCTGCATGAGGTCGGCATTGGCTACACCTTGATCTCGGTGCACGAACGCAAGACTGGCGCGTCCTACCGTAACCCCCGGTTATCGGCGAGCGCGCTGGTCATCATCGACGCCGCCACACGTCTGGTCGTTGCCGCCCGTCCGCCTGGCAGACCGGCCGGTCCCGGGGGGGCTGACGGTCACCTCGGGCTGAACTCCGGCCTCGCCCACTCCAGCTGCGCCCTGCCAGACCACATCTTCTTTAGCCTGCGGGGTCATCCTGCGACGGTTATGCTCGCTACAAAACGATAAGGGGGCATGGTGGCTGAGCTTCTGCATCGGCAGGATATGGAAGTGGAAGTCGAATTCTACTCGTTTGCTCTTCAAGAGGCGGACGATAATCTCGTTCCGTCTCCTTTTCCGGAAGGATCGGAGTCTGGCGACTTCCTGTCTTTCCGTGAACGAAGAATCGACGTCGAAAGTGGCGGTCACACGCATACTGCATCTCTGACTGCCGAGGTATGGGATTCGGAACCTAGCAAAGATGTCGATGGGGACTGGGAGGCCGAAGGTGAGGGCGAGATTGAATCACCAACCGGAGAGTTGGCCATCTGCGAGATGATGGGTAATTCGGGAACGTACATCCAGCTTGGACGACCGCACACACTGTGGAAAGCGCGCATCCGAAGCTCGGGACGTGACGCGGTCTATCAATTGGCTCAAGTGGATGTCCCCAGCGGCGTCGAACGCTATTTGGTACAGTTCTGGCCCGCTGGCGGGTGAGACGACGTATCAGCCGGGTGGGGCATTATGGCCCCACCCGGCTCGGGGGTCAGTCTATCGCCATGAGGTATGCGTCAACTTCTTGGCCGTTGGCGTCCCTGCCGTGCAGGATCCGATTTTTATCGTAGAAGAGGGCTAGGATCGTACCGCCGGCCTGGTTCTGAGCCTTGGGGACAGGGAGTGCGGAGAAGTTATCCTTCGGCGCGGAGGGTTCCTTTGCGTGTTGAGCTGCTCCCTCGTATGTGCTCGCGAACGGGTATTCGTCACATTCGCGCGGACCTGCCGGGTCACTCGTCGCATAGTCCCTACCCCAGTATTTCACGCACATGCTCACTGCTGCCCGACGGTTTGCCTTGTAACGGGACCTGTCGCGAGCGGGGTACAGCCGGTGCAGTGGGCGCTTCGCATCGAATCCGGGAACGTTCTTGTGCGAGTTCGGCGGCTCGGTCCTGCCGGGGTTGGTGTGTGCCAGGTTGAGGTGGTCGGCCACCGCTTTCTCAGGTGCGCCCTGCTTGGAGCTGTAGTGCAAGGCGACCTTGTAGGCGAACGCAGCTCCGCCGCGCTTCTTGGGATCGGCCGCTCTACTGTTGGGCAGGTAGGAGGCAGCGTCCCAGTTCATGGCCGTAAAGGTGACTCGCTCCGGACCAGGGTTGGTTCCGACGTAGCCGGTTGGGTACTTGACCGACACGTATGGGATGTACGCCATGCTGATCAAGTCATCGGGCTTCGCGCCTTGCCCAGCATCGAAGATCACATTGTGTCTGTAGTTGGGAGCCGCACGCAGTGCGTCGAAGGATTTCTTTGGTGGGATTAGACCAGACTCCCTCTTCTGGGCGTGGGAGACCAGTACTTTCTGTTCTACCTTGGTATTTACGATGAGGCCGCTCGTCTTTGTGTTGCCCGTGGCGGCGAAGTTCGAGAAATGGTAATCGAAGCTGACAGTTCGATCGTTGACATTCGGGACGGTGCCGAGGACTGTCACCGCAAACCCTGACTCTCCCACAGGTCGACCGTTCCTCCCCCACACCTGTAGAAGCTGCAAGGCGCCGCACATCGCGAACCGCGACTTGAAGTAGAACAAGCTATTATTGAGATTCTTGTGGCATTCCTTATCCGTTATTGACCGTGGTGGGTCCGGATAGGTGCCGCCATTTCCTGCCTGGCCTCGGGGAGGGGAGTTCCTCACGCTCGGATTATTCGCCTCCGGCAAGAGGGAGGCTGCTTGGCCTGCTATTTTTTCTCGGTCCACCTCTGGCGTCTGCCTTTCTGGGAATCTTTCTAGATTCGCCAGAAATCCCGGCCTCTGGAGTTCGGTGAGTGTTGGGAGTTTTGTGCCAATTGGGAGGACGTAGGTGTCCACAGTCAGGCGGTCGGGTGCGGCTTCGGCAGGCAGCGTGAAGGCCGTGACTGCTAATGCTGCGGCGGTCAGCGCGATCCACACCTTTCCGCTTCGTCGTTGCATTCGCGTCAAAGTGCGAGTCATCTCTCTCCGAATGGGCTTGTGTCGAACGATTATGCGAATGTTAATCATGGAATTTCTTATTCCGCGCATTTTCTTGCGTGCTGGCCTGAAATGTTCGCTAGATGGCCGACCGTATGCAGTCGATGGGGCCGCGAGTATCCGGTGGGCTTCCGGTGTTTCAGCCAAAAGGGCAGGGCCACTGCCGGTCTGCAACGATCCCGTGGCGGGTCGGCCTCGCTGAAGCCGGCTTGTTGCAGGGCATAGGGCTGATCGGCTCGGTTTGATGTACCGCTAGGTCGCGGGGCGCGGGGTGTAGGCGAGCCGTATCGGGTCCGGTGCGGGTGCTGGTAGATCGAGTTCGGCGGGCAGCGCGGCTCAGTGCGGCCAGGATGAGTGGTGGGGTGCCGCCCAACCGGTCCGCTGCGCTGCACGGTTCACAGGCAGCGTCCGTGAGATCGTCGCGTACGGTTCCAGTCGTTCCTGAATGATTAGGAAGGCGTGGTGACTCACGTCTTGGAGGCCGGCTGTTCTGGGGACTTCGGCGTAGCGGTGCCGAAGACCGAGCTGGACGTACGCCGCGGCGTAGTTCTTCACCGCTCGTCCGCGGGGCTCTGTCGCCGAGGTGTAGTCGTGGATAGCCGGTCCGAGAACGAGTCCAGGGCATCGTCTACGGCACAGAAGAGGACCGCGTCCGACAAGTCCTCGACCGGTCCCGCCAGGGCGGCGAGGTGCTTGGACGCGGTCGTGAGGTTGGGAAGCTCGCGCGGTGTCCCGGGGACTCTGATTCGGTGCGCAGCTTGTCAAACTCGTGGGCAACGGCGCACAGCTCTTCTCGCTCCAGGCCGGCCCGGCCAGTGTGATCGGTCATGACCGACTTCGGCGGTGAGGACGGTCAAGGGCAGCGGGATGCGAGGCCGCGGTGGACGCCGCCGCAGGGGTGGCGTTTGAGAGGTGAGGGCGGCTGCGTGATCGGGCCGCTTCGATGCGGGCAGCAGGCGGGTCGGCGGCCGGTTGGCCGGCGGCGCTGTGCGGTTCGGGCTCGGTTCCGGTGGCGATACGCCAGCGCTGGCGGACTTCTTTGAGCGGACCAAGTTCGTGGAGTGCGTAGCCGATCAGCCGCCCCGGTGCCAACGACTCGTCGTCGGCCAGCGCCCGCACCTGGCGGGCCGAGGCGGCTGCCGTCCGCACGAGGGAGGCTCGCACGACTTGTTCGCCGACATACTCCGCCGACCCTGCGAACGCCGAGGGATCGCAGATCCGCAGCACCCGTTCGGCATCCAGGGTTCGGTCGGCCAGAGCGCCGCGGCGTTGGGTCTCCCACAGCACGGTCAGCTGGTCGACGGGCTCGCCCCGGTGGTGGAGCGCGCCCAGCGACCGGTAGATCTGCTGATGGCCGGCGTCGGCGAAATCGCCGGGGTGGAGCCAGCCCACGACCTCGTCCAGCTTCTGGGGACGCGCACTGAGGCAGCCGAGGAGGAACTCCTCATCGGCCAGGAGCTGTTCATCCACCGGCTGTGGATGAGCAGGAGGAGGCGGTACCGATGCCGGGGGTGCTACTAGCCGGGGCTCGCCGCCCCAGCGGCGTGCGAGATCGGCCAGCACGTCGGACAGAACTTGGGAGTGGTGCACCGTCTCCTCAGCGCCGCCGCGGATGGCGTCGGCGCGGGCGGCCTGGTGCAGTCGTGTGGCGTGCTGGGCGACACTGCGGTGGATGGCACCCTCGAGCACCATCCGTCCGTAGATTGCTGCGTGCTCCGGCCGTGGACAAGCCGCCACCAGGGAGTGCGCATAGGAGGCGGTCAGACCCCGGGTGTGCTTGCTGGCCTCGGTGACCGTGTCGGTCATCCACGACATCGGTACGGGGCCAGCGTCCTGGGCCTTCGAGGCGAGGTGGTCGTCGGATCGGAGCTTGAGCATCGCGGCGTAGATCGCAGCGTGTGCCGGACGAGAGAAATGCTCCGGCCGAAGCCAGGGCGAAAGGCGGTCAAGCTGGCCGGGAGCCAGGAAGACCGCTCCAAGGACGGCCTGCTCGGCTTGGACGAGCGGCGTCACCGTCGGCCCTCGCGTACTGGAGTGTCGTAAGCGTCGCATCCGTTGTGCAGATCAGCGACGGCACGGTCGGCGGCGGCCATATCGGTGGCGAAGCGGTCCAGTTCGCCCGTGAAGGCGGGGTCGGTGGCGAGCATGGTTCCGGAGGGGGATACGAGCCACCAGCGGTCGGCGAGGCGTACGACGGGAGCGTCAGCCAGCCGCTCGGAGGGTTGATCGGAAGCCCAGGACGGTGCGGGGTGTGGCATGGGGGAGCACCTCGTGATCAAGGCGAAGGCGGGAAGTGGATCGGGCGGGCGGCGCGGCGCGAGGGCCGCGCCGCGCGGTCTCGCCCGGGTGCGGAGTTGCGCGGGGCCGGTCATGCCGCGGGAGTGAAGTCGTCCTGGCGCAGTGCCTTGGCGGCAGCGCGTTCGCTGATCGCGGCCGTGGCCTTGGCGGACGCGGCGCCCAGCTTCTTGGCGTCGTGGCTCTTGTACCAGGGCTTGAGGTCGATGCGCGCGAGGCGGATACCGGTGGCCATCAGGAGGGCGGTGCCCTTGGGCATCGCGCGGAGCACGTCCAGCGGCAGCACCCGTTCCTGGCGCATCGAGACCGAGGTCGACTTGCCCGATTCGCCGGTGGAGACCGAGACCGTGCGCACGTCGTGTTCACCGCCGAGGCGCGAGATCTTGTCGGCGAAGTCGGCGTCGTCCATGCCCGAGCCGATCACCTTGATCGTCGCGGCGGAGAGCAGCGCGTCCATGCCGGACTGGCCCCAGACCCTCACGCCCTGCTGGTAGGACTGCAGGATCGTCATCGGGATGACGCCGCGGGAACCGAGATGCGAGTACAGGTCCGGCAGGTCGGCGATCTTGCAAACGTTGGCGGCCTCGTCCAGGATCGCCAGCAACGGAGCATCCAGACGCCCGCCATCGCATTCGGCCTGGATGACCGCGGCGCGCATCACGGCGTCGGCGGCTGCGGCGATGATCGCCGAGGCGGAGCCACCGCCGTCCTTCGACAGCAGATACAAGGTGTCCTTGCTGGTCGCGAACGCCTCCGGCTTGAACTCCCGCACCTTTTCAAGGCTCTTGGGCGGGGTGATCCAGGCGGCGATGCCCGGGTCGAGCAGGCAGCTGGCGTACTGCCGGGCGGTTTCGAAGATGCCGTCGCGGGTTTCGACCGCGCCGGCCACGGTGCCCTGGAGCTGTGCGGCGACCGCATCGAACCCGGCGTCCTGGAGCAGATCGATCGCCGTGCGGTCGGCCGGCGAGGCCAGCCAGGCCAGGACGTCCGTGATCGGGCGTCGGGCTTGGGCGGCGGCCAGGAAGAAGGCGGTGAGGGTGTTGGCGGCGGCCGTGGACCAGAAGTCGCCCGCGCTCGACTCGTCCACGGAGGCGGTGACGAAGTGCCCGGCGAGCCGCCGCGCCCCGGCGAGATCGCGGGCGTCGGCGAGGATGTCCCACCACATGGTCTGTGGCGCGTGGGCGATCTGCTGCGGATCCAGCGTCCACACCGTACCGACCTCGGCGCGGGCGTCGATGGTTGCGGTGTAGGCGTCGCGTGCCGCCTTGTTGGAGGTCAGCAGCACGGGGCCGGGGGCGCGCAGGATAGCGGGGATGGCCAGGCCGGAGGTTTTGCCGGAGCGGGGGGCCATGATCGCCAGGATCACGTCCTCCCAGGAGGAGCGGAGTTCGTCTTTGCCCGGTTTGAAGGTGCCCAGCAGGACACCCCGGTCGTCGGGGGCGATGTCCTTGGGCTTTTTGCCCGCCAGACTGGGGCGCAGGTCGATGGCCCTGGTGGCGATCTGCTGGGGCAGCAGCGGGGCCAGGTCGCGTCGGGTGGCCAGCCCGGATGGGCTGCTGCGGAAGCGCAGCCACACCTTCGCGGCTACGACGGCGGTGGCCAGGAGGACGAGGGCGGGCAGGACGTAGCAGCCGGTGATGACGGCAGGCTGGGCGAGATGGGGCCAGACCTGCTCGGGGTGCAGGAGGGCCGTGGCCGGCTGGTAGGCGGCCCACGGGTCGGTGCCGGCAAGGGTGTTGGCGAGATTGCCGAACAGCCAGGCCAGCGAGCCTCCTCCCATACCGAGCCCGGCGAGGGCGATCAGGAGGTAGAGGAGGAGGTCGGTGCCGGTGGTGGTCGAGGGCATGGTGGTGCGTGGCGTTGACAAGGCGAGTTCCAGGGGTGCGCGGCGCGAGAGGAGGGGAGGACGGGGCGGCGCGTTCTTCTGGTGATCACGGCGGTGCTCCTACGGCAGAGTCGGAGGGGATGAGCAGGGCGGCGGGGACAGACCCCGCGCTGGCGGTTCGTCTAGGCGGCCGGGGTGGGACGTGGGCGGTTGCCATAGATCTCGGCCCGTGCGGCTTCGCCGGCGGCAGGACAGATGAGGTCGAGATCGAGGTTGGTGGAATGGCGTGCAGCGATCAGATGCATCGCAGCCTGCGGGGCACGGGCCTTCTTCTCTGCCTCGCTCAGCCCCTCGGGTAGGCGGAAATGGTGCCTGGAGCCCTGCGGCTCCTCGAAGCCGAACTCCCGGAGAATCTTGTCGGCGTTGGGGTGGTGGCTGTCGGCGAGGACCTCGGTGCCGCGCGGCTTGCGGTAGATCTCGACGTCGTCCATGTACACCTCGTGGAGGAAGGCGATACAGCGGGACCGGACGCGGCTGAAGCGGGACATGAGTGAACCTTTCTGCTGGGCGGGAGAAGGGTTTTAGAAGTGGGGGTTCTCGTTCGGCCGGTCGCCGTCGGTGGCGGCTCGCAGTAGTTCAGGCAGGTCGGCGGGGTCGGCGTCGCGCTGGTCGATCCACCAGCCGGCGCGGGTCAGGGGCCGCACCGCGTCCTCGATGACCTCCCCCTCGGATTCGCTGGTCGTCCCTTCGAGGACGAGGGTGCTGTAGGAGGCGGAGACGAGCTGGTGGCGGCAGCGGGTGCCCCAGGCGATGGCACGGTCGGTGCCCTCCAGCGGCGGCATGCGGTACTGCTCGGATCACTCCTGGGCCTCGGCCTGCTCGGATCACTCCTGGGCCTCGGCCTGCTCGGTGGCCCGCTTCTTTGCCAGCCACTCGGCCTTCGATTCGTTGTCGTCGTTGCGGGCGGCCCGCCAGCAGTCAGAGCAGTCGCGTGCTGAGAGCCAGCGGGCGTAGCCGGCACGCCGGTCGGCCGGCCGGTCGGAGAGGTCGGCCTCGGCGGTGTGCCCGCAGGCGTGGGCGATGGTCCACAGCGTCTTGACGGCCATGAGAGGGACTCCTTCTGTGAGCGAAATGGATGGTCAGCGTGTACGTCGGGGGCTGGGGTGGCGCGGCCGTGGAGCGGGGCACTTCTTCCGGGGGCGCGGGGAGGCCGGTGGGGCGGTTTGGTGAGGACGCCACGGCGGCGCGGGAGCGGGCGGTGTGTGTCACGGAGGGGATCTCGTGCCGCGCAGGGAGCGGTACGTCGGTCAGAGGAGGGGCATCCTGGGGCGTCACATCCGGCATGACCGACAGATCGAGCTGGGCGTCGGCCAATCGGTCGCCGAGGAAGGCGACATGGTGCGCGATCGTGCGCAGATGCTGGCCAAGTTCCCGGCCGTTGGGGGTGTCGAGCCGCTCGCACCAGGCGGCGGCGGTGTCGATGAACTCCTCCAGATCGCCGACGGCACCGTGGTGCTCATCAAGGATCTGCTCCAGGACCTCGGCGACGTCGGCCGAGCGACGCAGCTCGTGCAGCTCGCCGGTCAGCGCGGTCAATGACTGGCCTGGCTGCGTTGTCCGTGCGGCCACGTCGTCCGATGTGGGGATGGGGGGCGGCAGCATGATGCGGGGATCGGCGGCGACGGTGAGGCCGGCGTCCTGGAATTCGCGGGTGGCGGCGGCCACTGCCTGGACGGAGGCGTTGTACGGGGCGTCCTTCGGCAGGAGATAGACGTCCAGGTCCTGGCTGTAGCGGAAGTGGTGCTTGCGCAGGACGTCGTCCAGGTGTGGCCGGTCGTCCGCGACGGCGGCAGCCACACCAAGATCGGGGTGGACTCCGAAGGCGACGTCGGGCTCGTAGGGCAGATTCATCGTGGAGGCTCCTTCGAGGCAGAGGCGTTAGCGGGTGCGGACGGGCTGCTGGGTGGCGGAAGTCGGGCGGTATGCGGCGGCGGCCGGTCGTTGCGGCAGTACGACGCCTGCACGGACCGGGGAGACGGCGGTGGCGGCCTGAGCGCGGCACTGCATCATCGACAACCTCGGATCACGACGCTCGTTGCCGGGCATCGCGTAGAAGGCGTCGAACGCGCGACCGGTGTGCTCCAGCCGAGCCTCGACGTACCGCAGATCGCCCTCCCCATGGAGCAGCAGTCCCTCGCGGGTACGTATGTCGGTGCCGACCGCCCGCAGCGTTCCCTCGGGATCGCGTACCTGGTCATGCACGACGATCCGAGCAGCCCGGATATCGGCGTCGAGAGCGCGGGCGGAAGCGAAGGCGGCCTCCCCGACGGTGGAGACCTGCCCGGTGGAACGATTCTTGGGCCGGTCGCTGAGGCTGCGGTTGGGGCTGAGCGGGGTGTGGGGCTTGAGGTCGTACGCGGCGTCGGACGTGACGTTGTACTGCGCGGCTCGCAGGGACTGGACTGCCTGCTGTCCTCGACGGGTCGGGTCGCGGTTCGGCTCGGTGAGGGCGTAGAGGTTGCTGTCGGGCAGCCGCTCGAAGCCAACCCGTTGCAGCATGTGGTCGGCGACGTGGTTGTCGTGCGAAGCCGTTGCCACGACGCCGTAGTGGTCGTGGTGGTTGACGGTGATGTGCGGACGTGTTTCCGCCACGAGAAGTGCACCTCGCAGAGGTTGGGGCTGTGCGGACGACGAGGGTGCGGCTCGAAGACGGGTTTGGTGATGCCGGAAAAATGCGCTAGCGCGAGCGAGGCCCGCGGTCGTGCGTCTGCAGATCGACCGGTCGCGCGGCGGACCTCCGCGCCGGCGCGGCGCTCCCCCGGGGTGGCGAGTGGAGACTGGGCACGGGCAGCCCCGGCCTGCGCTGACCGGTTCAGGCCCTTCGGGCTGCGCCGCAGCGCCTGCTCGGCCCGTGTGCCATGCCGACGGGCGCGCCAGCGTTCTCTACAGTCTCAGTCCTCGTCATTGCGCTTGACGACTGCCCCGTCGAAGACCTCTGACCCGCGGGTGGCCGGGCACTGGGGGTCGGGGACGGCCTGGAAGTTCGCCTGGACCCGTGCGCCGGCGGTCAGAGCGTCACGCAGCATATGCAGTCGGTACCGCCAGCGGTCGGCCCAACGATTGGCGGGATCCAGGAGAGGGAGGGGCTCCTCAGCGTGGGCGAGAAGGGCCGGACCGTGGCCGAAGAAGAGGGCGAACTGGGCGCGCCCCACCGGCCCTAGTCGCGCGTGCCGGGCTGCACGAGGCGCAGCTGTTTGTCGATGACATCGCCGGACTGCGGGCACACGGTCGGTTACATGGGGAGATCGTGAAGCCCTGTTGTGGCGCGGCGACATCGTGGGCGATCAGGTTCACGGCGGCACTCTTCGTCGCCGAACTGCGTGAACGCCAGGGGCAGATGAGGTATCGGTAAGGGCATGTCTGAGCCGTCAACGAACTCTTCATCGCCGGATTGGCGCCACTGCGGGCACGGTGCCGATACCGAGTCGGATCCGGTGGGGTGCCGAGGTGTGCTCGCCTCCATGCAAGGGGCTACGACCTGCGTACCTCATACCCCCAACCTCCGGGAGGCTTACTTGGACGGCCTCCGGCCGGGCGACAACATTGACCTTCGTGGTTGCACGATCACAGAGTCATTCTGGAGTCGGCTCCGGGCAGCTGTACATGATGGCGAACGTCCCAGATTCGGCCTGGTCCGCTTCAATGAAGCAACCTTCGAAGGAGATACCGATTTCAGCGACGCCCAATTCGCCAATGCGGATTTCAGGAATGCAACCTTCGAAGATGGAGCATCTTTCGTTGCTCCTCACTTTACAGGCGATGCGAAGTTCCAATCGGCGGCATTTGGTGGCACGGTAAATTTCGAGGGTGGTCAATATGAGGGGGTAATGTTTTTTGAGCGCGCCGAATTTTCCAAGGATGTAGTCTTCTCCGATCTTTCGTTCAAATTTGGAACTTGGTTTAATGGTGCGCAGTTTGATGGCGAGTTGATGGCTTTTGACTGCAAGTTCTACGGTGGCCTCTGGCTCACGGATTCCAGAATCGCGGGGCAAACCTGCTTCGTGGATTGCGAATTCGGGCCCTCTGCTTTTTCGGGTACCAGATTCGAAGGCGCGACCAGCTTCGAGCGCGCGACATTCAAAAGTGGCTGTAATCTGGAAAATACTCAGATCCGCCCTGAGCCGATATTCGGTCCGATTGTATGTGAAGGTCCGATAAATTTGACCGATGCCCGGATTACGGCGCCAACCGTGATGGAGGTATCGGCCGCTGCGATACATCTATGCGATGCCACGCTGCAGGAGTCGGTCGCTATTCGAGCGCGATACGCATCGATCGACTTGACCAGAGCCCGTCTATTCTATCCGTGTACGATATCCACTGATCATGCGCCCAGTGAACGCGGAGACGAATCACGCTTACCGTCACTTGCGTCAGCCGAGGTGATGGCTAACCAGTCGATGTGGCAGTGGGTGCACGATCCGGTCAACGCTTCGATAGTATCTCTCGAAGGCGTAGATTCCTCGTTCCTGCTTTTAGCCGACGTCAGCCTGCTTTGCTGCGAATTCTCAGGAGCGCACCATTTGGATCAAATTCGCCTGGAAGGGTATTGGATTCTTGGCGGGCCCCCTCCGCGGGATAGATGGCGAGGGATCCTTCCGTTTGGTCCGGCTCGACGTCAAGTAATAGAGGAAGAAAGGAAGTGGCGAGCTCTTCGTCACGGCGAGGACGTTGATCGAACAGGATGGGGGCAACCTCCCGAGCGAGGGCAAGACGTTCCAGGTCTTCCGACGCTAGCGGCTGTTTACCGCCAGCTCCGCAAGGCCCGAGAGGACGCGAAGGACGAGCCGGGCGCTGCGGACTTCTACTACGGCGAGATGGAGATGCGCCGCCATGGAAAGAGCTGGAAGACGACGGAACGCTGGCTCCTCCAGGGATACTGGCTACTCTCCGGCTACGGGCTGCGTGCGTCGCGGGCACTCGGCTGGCTCGCGCTCGCGATGATGACCACCATCCTGCTGATGATGGGTTTCGGCCTCCCTCAGTCCTCCCCCAAACAAGAGGCGACGGGGACTGTCCCGCCCGGCGGGGGAAAGGTCACCTTCGAGATTGACAAGGGCGAACCTAAGAACCCGGCCAGGGACCGGTTCACGGCGAAGCGCTTCGATAAGGCGCTCACGGTGACGCTCAACTCGGTGGTGTTCCGGTCCAGCGGCCAGGACTTGACGACGGCCGGCGGGTATATCGAGATGGCATCGCGCTTCTCCGAGCCAGTGCTGCTCGGTATTGCCGCGCTCGCGATCCGGGGGCGGGTGAAACGGTAGTGGACACTGCGGAGTCAACGACTCAGACAGCTCAGATCCAGGAGCTGCTATGCGTGAACTCGTTTACCTGTTCATGAACAAGAATGGCTGGCCGGTGGAGGGGGCGCCCGCTGTTTCAGCTGTGACGGGTCCCGGTGTGATCACGGATGAGTACCTGGTGGCCATCACCTGCGCGGCGATCATCGAGGGCGCCGAAGGGGCCTGTGGCCAATGGGATGTGGCCATGGGAGGCGTTGGCCTTCGCTGCGTCGATGTAGAGCTGGACGAGCCGACGTACGGCACGGCGGATTGTGTTCTGTAGAGGCATGGGAATGGATTCCTTCAGAAGCGGAGGAGGGAGGGGGAGGGAGCCGAAGTGCGGCTGCGGCTCCCTCCAACCGTGAGCACGGGAGGCGCTGCTCAGGCGTGCATGCGGGCGTCCGTATCGAACAGTTCACGTTCACGCGGGTGGAGGAGATGTTGAGTAATGAACGACCGGCCCGCGACCTTCCATAGGCCCCGGCCCTTAGTGAGGGCGGACACGGCCTGGGTCTCCACGCCGGTCAGTCCCAGCAGGGCTGCGGCGGACGTGAGTTGGTCGGCTTCCTGGCGGTAGATGATCCGAGTCGAGCAGTCGGTGAGCAGGCCCTCCGCCAGTGCCCGGCCCCGGGAGCCGGCATCGCCCGCAGTCAGCAGATCGCTCAGGCGGTGGATCACCATGAGGTTCGCGATGCCAAGACCACGCGAGAGTTTCCACTGGCTCTGCATGCGTTCCAGCAGGGCGACGTGTCGCATGACGCGCCATGCCTCGTCGTAGATCACCCAGCGCCGTCCGCCGGTGGGGTCGGCGAGCGCTGACTCCATCCACGCTGAGGCGCAGGTCATCGCCAGGACAAGGGCGGTGTCGTCGCCGGCACCACCCAGGCGCGAGAGGTCGATGGACAGCATTGGCGCACTGGGGTCGAAGTCGACGGTGCTGGGGGCGTCGAACATCCCGGCCAGGTCACCGTGCACCAGCCTGCGTAGCGCGTAGGCGAGGTCTTCGGCGGCGTGTCCGAGGCGGCCGGTCAGCTCGCCGAGCGCACAGTCGAGCCGCTCGGGAGAGCCGAGCACATGAGCGACGTCACCCAGTAGCGGGGTGGTGCCGTTCGCCGCGGCGTGGGCGACGGCCTGGTCGAGCGCCACATCGAGAGCGGTGTGCTCCATCGGGTGCAGATCCCGCCGCAGGACGGTCTTCGCGAGCGAGCCGAGAAGGAGAAGGCGGCGCTTGCGAACCTCGTTGGACCAATCCTCCTCGCCGACGCCGTGCGGCCTGGTGGGTGCGTCCAGGGGGTTGAGCCGTCCGGGCAGGCCGGGGCCGAGGGCGATGGTCTGACCGCCCAACTCCTGGGCGACGACGGTCCACTCGCCCTTCGGATCGCAGGGGACGTAGATCCGGTAGCCGAACGCCACGGCCCGCACGGCGAGGGACTTGGCCAGGGCGGACTTGCCCATGCCGATGATGCCGGCGAGCAGGATGTTCGGATTCGTGAACCCGTCGAGGCGCCCGTACAGGGCGAACGGGTCGTAGGTAAAGGCCGCCTCGGCGTGGACATCGCGGCCGATGTAGATCCCTTGCGCGCCGAGACCACCCTCGGCCAGAAAGGGATATGCGCCGCTGGCTGTGGCGGTCGTCATCCGATGGGCAGGGAGCTTGAGACGGCCGCCTCGGGCGGAGTACGGCCCAGGTCGGCCGACGGCGGGGTACGTGGCCCGCAGCTCAGGGTCAATGCCAGGTTCGGCGGGGCGGGCTTGGGGGCGTGTGGCGTGGCGGGCCTGGTCGCGGGCGGCGGCGAACTGGTCACGGGCCGCGCGGGCAGTGCGGCGGTCGCTCTTGCGAGGGACGAACAGCGGACTGGCGCTGGCACGGGTGCGGGTGGACATAGTGGCGGTGCTCCTGGCGGTCAGTGGCGGATCAGGCCGGTGAAGGGGTCGCGCAGATCGGCCGGGGTGTGGTCACGGCGGACCTGGGCGGCGGTGGCCAGGTGGCGCTGGCACACGGTGAGTTCCGGCGCACCCTCGGGGAGGCGGGCCCGGCACGCCTCCCGGGTGGGGAGGCGGCCGGTGCCGGGTTGAGGGGCTGCGTGGTAGGCGGCGTGGAGGTGCTCGGCGGCTTGCCACAGGCGGATCCGGCAGGCCCGCAGGTGATCGCCCTCGGCCTCGGCCACCGGGATGGTCCGGGCGGTGTGGGCGTCGAGCAGCCCGTACAGGGCGGTGAGGTGGGCGTGGAGGGAGTCCAGCTCGGTGCGGGTTGCGGCTGTGAGCCCGGCGGGGAGGTTGATCGCCCGGTGGAAGTCGAGCGCCGCGGTGGCGAACGGCACGAAGTCCTCAGCCAGGTCGGGCAGGGGATCGGTCGGCATGAGAGGCCCTTCGGTTGAGCGCGGTGGTGGAGCTGGGGCGCTAGGGGCGGGCCAGCGGGAGGGCGGCGTTGGTGAAGGCTTCGGCCTGCTGCCAGGTCAGTAGCCGCAGATCGACGAGGGCGGAAACAGCGGCCGTTTCGATGGCGGCGCAGGCGGCGTTGAGTTGTTCGTCGGTGTCGGCGCTGACGGTGAGCAGTCCGGTGAGGGCGACGTCGGCGTGGCCGGCGATCAGCTGGCGCTCACGGGCCTTGATGTCGGCGTACTCGACCGAGTCCTCTTCGGAGTCGACCTGGCCCTTGCGCTGCCGCTCGGCCGCGTCCGCGATCACCGTGGCCTTCTTGCGCTGCACGTCCTTGAGCGCGGCATCCAGCCCCTTGGGCGCGTAGGCCAGCGACAGGGTGCGGCGCACGCCGGAGGTGAACAGCAGCTGGTGCAGGAAGCCGGGGCTGGTCTCGATGCGGGGCCAGTTCTCGATCCAGAAGGTGGCGTGGTGGGCCGTGTCGGTCTGGATGCGGTCGGCCTTCTCGACCAAGACGACCGGGCCGGCAGCTGCGGGAACGGCCTGGGGGCGCCCGGAGTCGGACCACTGGTCCAGCGCGGCGGACGCCTTGGGGTCGTACGCGGTACGGATCACTGCCGCGATCTCGCTCGCACCCAGCCAGCCACTGGGCATGAGACCGGAGTTCCGGGCAGCCTGGTCGAACGTCGACGTGAGCTGGCTCAGGACGGCGAAGCCTCCCATGAGCCCGCCGCCGGCCTGGTTGATCAGGCGCCGGGCGGCCTTGAGATCGAGGGCGAGCGCGACGTACGCCTCATGCGGAGCTGCGGCCGGACCGGCAGCCGCCAACAAGTCGGTGTAGACGGGGCCCGCCAGGTGCGCGTCGGCGTTGCCGTGCTCGTTCCAGTAGCGGTTGAGCGCATCGCCGGAGTCGGGCACGGTCCGCTCCAGTACCTGGACGCGGGCGATGTGCCCGGTGCGCGACAGGGCCGCCAGCGTGCGGCCCCAGCCTGCGACGTTGCTGGCCTGGGTGGCGGGATCCAGCAGGGCGAAGGCGCGGGAGGACACCTTCACCACGGCGGTCAGGGTGCCGTGGTGCGGATCGTGCACCGCACCGAACTGGCCGTCGGGGGAGGTGACCACCCGCAGCGAGGCGGCAGTGCCCGGCAGGTGCAGCAGGCCCTCGCGCCGCGGTCGGCGGGAGGGGCGGGCCAGCCAGATGAGCTGGCCCTTGAAACGCCGCAGCGCATAGCGCAGGGCGATGGGCGCCCAGTCGGCGAGGGACCGCCCGCGGTGGCGGATGAAGACCGCCGCCAGGATGACCGCCCACAGCGGTATGAGCTTCAGCGCCCCGGTGACGCCGGATTGCATCAGCACCGCCAGCAGGAGCAGACCAGTGAGGGCGACGACGACGAGCTGGGCGACCGACAGGCCGAGCAGTACACCACGGCGTGAGCGATGGGGGAATTTCACGGTGGCCGGGCCGTCAGGCTGAGGAGTGTCGGGATGCATGGCAAAGCCGTCCTTGGAACGTCGTGAGAAAGGGAGGAGGGAAGGGGAGACGGGGGCGGGCGGGCCGAGCGCAGCCAGGCGCCCGCCCCCGTCAGATGAGGGCTACGAGCCCGATCCACCCGGTGGTTTGGGATAGATCCACCGCTGCGGTGTGGAGCCACCCTGAGGAGGAGGCCCACTCGCCGGAGGCGGCCCGCTGGGCCGTGGCGCCGGCGGGTCCATCCGCGTACTCGCCGCCGCCGAGGCACCCTGAGGCGTAGGCCCGGACGAGACCGGCGCCGAAGCTGCCGCCGCGCCCGAGGTGGTCCCCTGGCCGGGGTGCTGGATCAGGGGCTGGCCGCGGTCGCCGTCCGTGGGCGGCCGCTGGATCAGCGCCCGGCCCTTGTCGCCCGTGGCGTTGGGGTCCTCGCCGTAGCGGAAGCGGGTCTGCTTCGGCTTACTGCTACCGCCCGAGCCGCCGGTTGGATCGATGCCGGAGGCGACGCCATCCGTGCCCTGGCCCGGCACCTTCGACGGCCCCTGCGGAGCCGGCGTCCCGGTGCCTGCCTGCATGGCGAGCTGGGCCGCGGTCTTGGCCGCACCGGCCGCCACCGTCACCCCGGCGACGCCGGTGCGGTGCAGGTCATCGTGACCCCCGCCATCAGCGGCCCAGTGGATGAACTTGTAGGTGGCGTAGGGGCAGAGCATCACCAGGACCATCACGACGATGCCCGCGATCGCATCCGACAGGGCAGCGAGCCCACCGTGCGAGTCGGACTTGCCCATGGCCGAGACGCCCAGCAGGAACACGATCGTCATCAGCAGTTTGCTGACGACCAGGGTGGCCGTGGCCTCGATCCAGCCGCGCCGCCAGCGCTTGGCCACCTCCCAGCCGCCGCCGGCCCCGGCGAAGACGGCCAGCGTGACCAGGACCAGGATGCCGACCTTGCGGGCCACCATCACGGCCCAGTACAAGAACGCCCCGATCGCGCAGCCGAGCGCGATGATCGAGGGGACACCCCAGCCCAGGCCGTACATCGCCCCCAGCGCGTTGACCTTGATCATGCGGCGGACCGCATCATCGACGGAACTGTTGGCGGCCTTGAACAGGCCGGCACTGAGGGCGTCGACCACGGTGATGGCGACGGTGGTGCAGGCGATGGCGGCGAAGGCGAAGAAGACGCCGACCATCGTGCCGAACGCGGCCTGGGCTAGGGCGCGTTCGTCCCTGCGCCAGGCAGCACGGATGAGCTGGAGGCAGAACGTGCCAACCGTCAGGATCAGCCCGATCGGCAGCAGCAGCTCGTAGTTGTTGCGGAACCACTCGGCGTTCAGATCGATGGCGGTGGTCTGGTCGACCGCCTTGGACGCGAGGTCGGCGGCGGACTGGGCCACCTCGCCCATCGACTTGGCGATCCAGGCACCGATGCCGTCGGTGACCGCCTCGCCGGTGGAGCTGACGACGCCGCCGACGGCGTCGCAGACCGTATTCATCAGAGGAAGGTCGCAGGCTCCCATCAGGGCACCTCCTTATCTGGGTTGCGGGCGGTCATGGCGCGGCGTTGGGCAGGACGGCGGCCAGGGCGCAGTTCTGGTGCGGCCGGCACTGGACGGCGAGGGTCATCGAGCGGGCCTCGGCTCCGGCTCCAGACCCCTGCCAGGCGAGGGTCTGCTTGCCGGTGACCGTGACGGCGTAGACGTACGCCTCGGTGATCGCACCGGGGTCCTGGGCCAGGGCGGTCTTGAACGCTTGCGGGAAGTGGCCCTCGCCTACCTCGACGCTTGCGTGCTGGTGGTTGTCGTGCATCCGCGCCCACAGCACCGGGCTGGGCACCTGGTCCTTGATGGACTTCCAGTCGGCGTACTTCTTCTCGCCGGTCATCCATCGCTTCAGCCCGGCCAGATGCTGAGCCTGGGTGAAGGAGCGGGTGTCGTATGTCCACAGGGCCTTGGTGGCCGCCTTGGCGAACGCGATCGGGTCGCTCGTTCGAGGCGGAGATGCGACCGCCTCGCCCTTGCCGGGAGTCGTCTCCGGGGAATGCGACTCCTGGGAGGAGGACGTCGGCGCCGGAGAGGGCTCCGCCGCAGTCGGGCCTTGCGTACGAGTCAGGTACGCGACCAGACCGGCGATGGCCGCCAGCACGGCGAGGACGACGCCGCCGATCAGAGCGCGTCGCAGGACCGGGGACGGTGCGTTGTGGGTGCGCTCTTCGGCAGAGAGAGAACGTTTCCTCGGCATCAGTGGACCTGCGTTCCCATCGAGGAGAAGAACGCGACGATGCCGTTGGCTGCGCCGAGCAGGAGTGCGCATCCGGCGGCGACGGCCGTGCCCTTCTTGCCGTTGGCCTCCGCCTGGTGGCCGCCGCTGTGGTGGCCCCAGGCCCAGACGACCGCGGAGATGACCAGGGCGCCGACCGCGGCGATGATGCCGAACAGGTTGATGCTGCCCATCACGTTCTTCAGGACATCGAGGCCAGGAAGTCCGCCCTGCTTCGGCGTGACGCCGGGGTTGTAAGCCAGGTACTGGGCGTGCTCAATGAGCTTCATGGGGAACTCCAGTGTGGGTACGGGCATGCGGAAGCCCGGAAGGGGAGGGAGAGAAGGGGGAGAGGGACCGGTCAGGCGACTCGGCGGGCGGCGAGGATGTCCGGCCGCCAGGAGGCGAGGGTCGAGATCTTGACCACGTCCCCGGTCTTGGGCGCCTGCAGGATCAGCCCCTGGCCGATGAACATCCCGACGTGTTCCGGCACGGCTGCTGTGCCGCGGGTGAACAGCAGATCGCCAGGCTTGAGGGCATCGACGCTGACCGCCTTACCCTCCTTGACCTGCGTGTACGTGGTCCGGGAGATCGAGACCCCGCCGGCCTTGTACGACGCCTGCATCAACGACGAGCAGTCACACCGGCCCATGGGATCCTGACCGCGCGGATCGCTGCACGCGCCGCCCCACTGATACGGCGTGCCCAGCTGACCGAGGCCCCA
This sequence comes from Streptomyces sp. NPDC059008, assembly GCF_042749045.1. Classification (NCBI taxonomy): domain Bacteria; kingdom Bacillati; phylum Actinomycetota; class Actinomycetes; order Kitasatosporales; family Streptomycetaceae; genus Streptomyces; species Streptomyces sp. NPDC059008. Next base: position 116,886 of record NZ_JBHYJC010000008.1, read on the forward strand.
ACGGATCGCCGTACGGACCGACTTGGGCGCGTCGGCCGGAATCTTGTAGCCCTTGGGGAGAGACCCCGCGGGAATCGGGCCGAAATTCGCCCCGTCCCCTCCGGCGCCACATCCGACGGCCAAAGAGGCTGTCGATTCCTTGCCCTTGGCGCCGCCCATCCCGGAACCACCCCCTTGGGAAAGGGACTTGGCGATGGCCTTCTGCAGAGCCGTCGCCAGCGGCTCCCACTTGGCATAGGCGTCCGGGAAACCGCTCGCCTGAACCGCCTGCGCGGCCTGAGTCACCGTCATCGACTGCCAGCCCGAGACCTTGAGCAACCCCTCGTAGAACTTCGTTGAGGCGTGCACCGGATCACGAACCTGCTCGGCCGAGCCCCACCCCTGGCTGGGGCGTTGCTGGAAGAGACCAAGACTGTCCCGGTCGCCGTAGTCCAGATTCCGCAGCCCCGACTCCTGAAGCGCCGTGGCCAAGGCGACGACCTGCCCCCGCGCGGGCACCTTCATCGCGACACCGGTGGCCTGGATCGTCTTGGCGTTCGGGATCTGCTCCTTGGGGTCATCCAGCCCGGGAACGGACACCGAGCCCTTGCTGCCGCCCTTGAGGATCGACTCCACTTGCTTGGCAACCGCCGCGGTATCCACAGCCTGCGCACCACCGTCGCCGCAGGTGGCCTGGGCGCTGCTGGCGCCGGCGAGCGCTACGGCGAGCGGCGCAATCAACAGCATCGGGCCGAGGACCACGCCCCCGGCTATGCACGCGACCTTCTTCACGATCGGGCACCGATCGCCGAATGGCCGGTGTGAGGATAGAGCCCTGGGGACGGGCGTGCCTGGGCATGCTGCATTGCAGCTCCTTATTGGTAGGCAGCACGGTGCCGGCGTTCTCGTCGAAAAGGCCACCGGCACCGCGCCGGTTAAGAATTCGCAATCCTTTTAGGGAAGCCAGGAACCCGCGACCGGGAGCTGCGAACTCCCGGTCACTGGATCCCCTTGAATCACATGCGGCAGCCAGCCGCGCTCGTAATCTCACACCCCACACGGGGACCCCCTTCCCTCGAATAGGACACGGTCAACAGGGCGCCGTGCGCGGTGCCGACTGGACGGAACAGCACGCATCAGCACAGCTCAACAGGGCTGGAATCAGGTTCCGTCCTGCGAACATGCCGAGACTGTAGAGACGAATTCCGGCCGCACCAAACGACCCCTGTAAACGATCTTCAGGGGGGGCGTGCGAGAGGGCTGACTCATTGGGTGTGGCCGGAAAAAGGGGTTAACCTCCAGCGCATTGCTCGCCCCGGAGGCTGCGTCAGCGGTTTCCCGGAGCGGCTCATGTCCGCGTGCGCAGGACTGTGTCAACGGGAATTACGCGCACGCCTGGCTTCCGGAAAGAGAGAATCCCTCATGTCGTACACCCTGCACCGAGGCGATGCGCTCACCGTTCTAAAGTCCCTCCCGGACGAGAGCGTCGATGCCGTCATCACCGACCCGCCCTACAACTCCGGCGGCCGTACCAGCTCCGAGCGCACGGCCCGCACCGCACGGGTGAAGTACACCAGTGGCGATGCCCGGCACGACCTGGCGAACTTTCCCGGCGAAAACCGCGACCAGCGCTCGTACCGCAGCTGGCTGACCGAACTGCTCACCGAGGCATACCGCGCCAGCCGCGAACACGCGGTGGTCATGGTCTTCTCGGACTGGAGGCAGGAGCCGACCACCACGGACGCCTTGCAGATGGCCGGCTGGACCTGGTCCGGAAATATGCCGTGGATCAAGCCCGCATCACGGCCCCGCAAGGGCGGCCCGAAGCAGGACTCCGAGTTCATCCTCTGGGGCGTCAAGGGCAGCCTCGACAACACCCGCGACCTCTACCTGCCCGGCCACTTCATCGCTTCCCAGCCCCGAAAGGACCGCGTCCACATCACCCAGAAACCTGTCGAGGTCATGCAGCAGCTCGTCCAGGTCTGCCCACCTGGCGGCACTGTCCTCGACCCCTTCACCGGTAGCGGCTCCACCGGCGTCGCCGCGCTGAAGGAAGGCCGCAATTTCGTCGGCATCGAACTCTCCGACCACTACGCCGGCATCGCTGAACAGCGGCTGCGCGGTGCGCTGGCCCAAGACGACTTCGCACTCGCCGGACCCGAGGAGTGAGAGCGAGAAGCCCCGGCTGCGGGGCACATACGAAAAGGGTGGTTGGACCACCGGAATGGTTGGCCCAACCACCCTTCTGTACCAGGTGAGTTATCCGGCATCGATGCTTCGCTGGATGAGGTCCCGGGCTCGCGCAAGATGCTCGCGGGAAGCGATGCTCACCTCGATGCCGTCCTGGATGCCCAGGCACCCGAGCCCGCGCATATCCCGGGTGAAGCCCTCGCACAGGTCCACGGTGTCGGGATCCAGCCGCAGGTTCACCACGAGCCGCTGTTTGCCGGGCTGGACGCGGACAGTGGCGACGTTCTTGATCCGCCGGTACGCGAAGTAGTGGAGCTGGGGCTCCATCCGCACGTCGCGGTGCGACAGCAGCAGCTCGTCGACGTCCGTGTACAGCGCCTTGAGATCCACGGGCGCCTCGTCGAGGTACCGCTGAACCGACTTCGGCGCCGACGCGTCCGGCCGAGCCGTGCCCGGAGTCTTGCCCCGCGCCGACGAGCCGGTGCCGCCGACGGATTTGACCAGCTGCAGGGTGAGCACGTCGTCGAAGACCCGGTACGTCACTAGATCGATCCGGTGGGGGATCATCTCCACAGCTACCGTGTCGTGGTGCGTGAACGCCCCGGCGACGCACACGACACGCGGAGCGGTCCAATCGACCTCCCCGGCCGCCTCGGTGCCGAGTTTCTGCCGGACCAGGTTCTCGTACTCGTGGTGATGGTCCTGGAGCCAGCACAGGTACGACAAACCCTGACTGATGACGCCCTGGTCGCGATGGCGTTTGTACTCCACGATGACCGGCGTCCCGTTTTCGTCGAGCCCGAGGGAATCGATCCGGCCGCCGTGACGGCCCGTGCGGTACTCAGTGGCCAGGAAGCGGATGCCGAGCGTGGTCTCCATGTTGGCCTCGATCAGCCGCTGCAGCTCAACCTCCACGTCTACGGAGGACCCCGAGACCTCCGTGACGTGTCCGCCTCTTATCCGGAAGACCTTCAGGTTGCTCATGCGCCTCCCCACCTGCACCGATCGCTGCGAATGAACAATCGAAGGCGGGGTGTGTTTATTCCTGCGCTGTCCACTACTTGAAAGACAGGGACCTGCCCAGGACGTCGCCCACGCGCGTGCCGGCATCGGCGCTGGCAGACAGTATCCAAGTCCCGCCTATTGCCAGCAGCGTCCACTGCACCGCGTCCGCCCGCGCCTCGTTGCCTGCGAGAACGGAAAGGTGAGGGAGTAGGAAGGAGGCGCCGATGAGCACCGCACCGGGAATGATGCGCGTCATCGCGGCACGCACGCGGCTGACAGCAGACGGGAGTTCTGGGGCGTCGGCCAGCAACGCTGCTCTATCCGACTTGGCGATGGCTTCCGCCGTGTTGATGAGCTTGGTGACCACCGCGTCGACGTCGTCACGGCTCTTCGCGATGGTTATGTCCTTCTTGTGCTTGCGGATTGTCTCCGCGATGCGCAGCGCCTCCCTGCGAAGCTCTCGCCGCAAGGCACGATCAGCAGGATCGACACACTCACGCAGGGCAAGACACAGTCGAGCCCGGACGGCCAACCTCTCCAAAGCCTGGCTCCCGGCACGCTTGGAGCTTGCAGAGCGCCACCTGCCACGCCCTCTGTACACAGCAGCCGTCGCCATGATCGCCGTGGTCAGCAGTTCGTCATACGGGTTGGAGTCCTCCCGTGCCTCGAACCGACAGGCACGGGCCTGCCACACCAAGATGGGCGTCGACACCAGGCCCAGAACGGCCAGTGCCACCGTGGACGCCATCGACATATCCCCTCCCGCAGAGTCGAAGAGGAAGGTCACCATCGTCCACTGGAACAGAGCCCACGTAGCTGTGCCGGCGAAGAAGACCTTGGCCAACAGCGTGCGATGGAGGGCGGCCTCCCGCATCAGAGTTGCGGCGAGCGTCACGATCACGGCCATTGTCACGAAGCGCCACCACGCGCCGCCGAAAATGCCAATGATCGACAACGGTCCTGTGGCCAGGAGCATCTGTGGTGTCACGCAGAAGCGGAGCCAGAAGCTCATCCGGTGGTTCCAGTGTCTCTTCGCTGCCTGGCGGACAAGCTCTCTCAACTCATACCGGCGCTCCTGCGGCTCGATGGGAAGGGCGTCGAACGCGGCCAGCGTGTCCGAGATGCCTTGGTAGCGCCATTGCGCAGGCATACGCCCCAAGGTCCAAGACCACGCACCCTGAAACCACCCGAGAACCATCTCGACAACTCCCCCTTACGGAACCCCATGACCAACACCAGCACGGTGCCATATGCCACTGACATTGCATTGCTTGGTGACTGCAGCCAGGCAGTGGCCTGGTGCGGCTGGCCTCGCCGGATGGGTTGTAGAGAGATCACATCAGCTTTTGGGAGGGCTACCAACGGTGGCTTTCTGGCGCTCTGGGCCGTCATGGAGCGCAAGGGGAGCGCAGATGCCCCTGGGCGGTGCACCGCGGGCACGATCAGCGGGACCACGAAATGTGCTCTGATCTGCGGAAACGGCGTCTGGTGCGGCATGGCTTCGGTCAGCGGAGCAGTTTCTCCACCTCGTTCAGGAAGGCCAGCCAGTTGGTTGTGGGGCGGTTCCCTGGTTCATTGAGGCTGAGGCGGAGCGTGCGGCTCATCGGGTACCGGGAGGGCATGATCGCTTCGTTGCGCCGGGCTAGGCGAGAGAGCTCCTCGGGGTATGGGAGGCGGGCGCCTTTGGTGCTGTTGCAGCTCGCATGGGCGGGGGCGAGATTCCACAGTGCGTCGAGGTCCGGCCCGTGCCAGCCTGCGGCGCCGCCGTAGCGGTTCATGAGGACGAACGGGAAGACATGGTCGATGACCGTTTCATCCGCAGGACCCATGACAAAGTTGCAGATGAGACACCGGCCATGTTGGAAGCCGATGGTCGCCTCTTTGACCCCGGTGACCGGCCGGCGGCGGCGCTTGTCCGTGAGCGTCATCGCCGTCCGGTCGACAGCCAGGCCCTCGCGGATGAGGGAGCGGCCGACGCCGATGGTGAAGGAGGTCTCGACTATGTTCCAGCGGGCTTCGAGTTCCGCGCGCAGCCCGGCCGCCTGTTCTGATTGAGCGATCTGGATGAGGTCAGGGGTAAGTCGGACGATGCGTGAGCGGCGGCCGCCCGCCAGGTCATAGAACCGGTGCGCAACTTGGGTCTTGCCGGGCAGGTTATGGAACTTCTGCATCACCATCGCCGGCATGGACCGAACCGCGGCCTCCAGCAGCCGGTCGGTGGGACGCCCCAAGCGCCGGGACTCATCGGACTCATCGGCGGCCGCCGTAAGGAAGTCGGCATCGCCGAGGGTGGTCCTTTCAGAAGCCTGCGGTGCCAGCGCCGCGTGCTCGACCAGGGCCATGGCATACGTGGAGGCGAGATTGGGCAAGGCCACCTCAGTTTCGCCGCGCGCGGCATGGGCGAGCAGGGCGTGGCCGAGGGCGAACTTGTACGTGCGGGAATTCGCGCCCATGAGGACGGCGAGCCTCCAGGACGCTCGGGCACACGGGTCGCTGGTGTAGAAGCCGTCGGCGGTCACGACATTCCCTTCTGCACCATCAGCGTGCTCCAGTGCACCTCGTCACGGCCGAGCTGGTCGGCCCCTGCACCCACATGCACCACTTGGAAGCCGCAGTGCTCGGCGAGCATGAGCGTCTCCTCGGCGGGAACGTCGAACATGCGCCGATCGCCGGGGGTTGGTCCGTGCCGCAGGGTGAGGACGAGACGGCCGCCTGGCGCCGCCAGTTCGTGCAGGCGCTGCATGGACTGGCCTCGCTCGGCCTCGTCCAGGTGCATCCACACTGCGGAGAGCAGGAGGAGGTCGAACGGTCCGGCCAGCTGAGCCAGGCCCGGGAGTGCATCGGCAACCCATGTCACGTGGGCCTCGGCGTGCAGACGTTGCGCCACCTCGCGCAGTTCAGACACGGGTTCCACGGCCACCACGTCGAATCCCAGCCGGCTCAGCGCGGTGGCGTCCCGACCGGTGCCGGCGCCGATATCGACGGCTCGCCCCGGCGGGCTCGGCAGCAGATGCAGGACGTCGTGATGGACAGTCTCGAAGCTCACGCTCTCGTACCGTTCGGCCAGGGCCTGCGCTTCCCGCGCATAGTACTGCTGCACACCATCCATGCTTGCAACGTAATCGTTGGCACTGACAATGCTCATTGCAGGCCCGCGCTGCTGTCCTGACGGACCTCAGCCCCCGTGCTTCGGCAACCCGAAGTCCACCTCCCGCCACTGGTGCTGCCGCGCTCAACGATGCAGTTTCCCACCAGAGCCGAGCCCACAGAGCGACACAGCGACCTGAGCCACCGCGCGGACGACAGGGGGCGTCCGGCCGGGACGAGCCCGATGATCACGCCCTGGGTGCTCCCGCAGCTGACTGAAGAGACAGAGCCGAGAGGTCTCGTCCTGGTGCGCAGTCGAACGCTTTAATGCGCCGCGGATCGCTATCTCCAGCTGCGCGAAGGCCTCGCGCAGCTGCGGCGCGGGACCCAAGGTGCGCTCTTCCTCGTGCACGGACACGGTGAACAGGGAGTCCATGGGGGCAGGGCGGGGGCCGTTCTCCGCTGCCTTTCCTCGTGCCCGCCGCGAACGGCGTGTTGCGGATCAGCCGCCCCTACACCGGTGTCCCCAGCGACGGCGCATCCGTACGGTTCGTGCGACCTGGCGCTCCCGGCGACGCCGTTCTCGCGGTTCACTGCGTGCCACCCCAATCGTCCGTGCAGGTCGCGGCCACGGCAGTGATGTTGACGGACCAACGCGTCTTGACGGCCTGCGGTCATTCATTCCTCCGGGCCGCGGCGGGCTGCTTCGAGTGCGGCTTGCGCCGGAGCGGCACCGTGAGTGCACGGTGCCGGAATAATCGTCTTGCCGCTCAGCGGGAGAACCCCAGCGGAATCCGCTCCACCATCGACAGCCACTGCTTGCCGTATGACGTAACCCCCGCAGCAACAGCGACGCCACCAAGCGCAACGGTCTCAGCGATCCCCGATAGGTCGAGGCGAGAGACCCCCAGCGCGCCGCAGACGCACAGCACCATGAACGCCACGGCGCGCAGCAAGTCCCAGTCCCGCACCGGGGCAACGACGGCCACCCTCGGGTTCTGAAGGTCTTCTTCGTCGAGTAGCTCGAGAACCCTGCCCATGATGTGGCGTTCAGCCACGGTCAGCAGCAGACGCGCCAGCTCGGGCAGAGCGTTCGGTTCTCCCGCGATTACCGCAGCCTCAGCGGCCCGGACCCTGCGGGCCACCTTGTGCAGATGCTTTCGGGTGGCTTTCTTCAGCGGTGAGCGGCTACGCAGGGCACAGCTGGTGCGGATCGCCCGCAGCACTTCCCGCTCCACCTTTTCGAGCTTCACGCTGACCGCACGTATCGCATCGGCCCGCTCGAAGTCCTTCGCCACGTGGCCACGAGCGCAAGCGTTCACCGCCTCTGTGACCCTTCTCGGGAGCTCGGAGCGGTGATGCACGGCAACGGAGGGGATCGTGAAGCCAGCAACGTGCCCTCCGCGCCAGGAAGACCAGAACACCGCGAACGGCCACCACAGCAGCGCGATGAGGAGCAGGGCGCCGAGGATACCTAGCGGTATGCCAGGAATGATCCATCCGGTGAGCAGATCCAGGATGTCCTCGTCGCTCTGGTCGGTGGCCCAGCGTGCTGCATCCTGGAGTGAGTAGTGCGCTCCCATTTCCTGTGCACGTTGCTGCAGATAGCTCTCCGCGTTCCAGATGATGCGGGGGAGCTTGGATGCCCAGACCATCGCCGGCAACAGGGAGAGTGAAGCGCACGATGCGAACCTGCCGTTGACGGCTCCCCGCATGATCAGTGCGCGGGACACCCTGCCGCAGGGAGGGAGGGCAACACCGAGTCGCCTGCAGCTCTTGCGCAGCTTGTCGATCTTTTCTCTCTCCAGCTGCAGAGCATACGGAAATTCGGAAGGATGGTTGTTGCGCGGCGTGTTCAGCTCCAACATGGCGCTCAGGCACAGCCACATCGACGAGCGGCGCGGTAGACGCCCTGGAGCGCGATACACCCCATCCACCGCGAGGGCGATGAGGTGCCGGAACGCTAAGGAGCGTTGGCGCCACACCTTGTAGGTCACGACGACCAGCGCGACCCACACCCCCCACCAGAAAGTTCCTACTGCTAGCCCTCGTAGTCCATCTGCTGCTTCAGGACCAACAAGCACACTCACCAACTCGCGTATGCCAAGTCGCTCTTCGTTCATGGCCCGAGTCTGCCGTGCTGCTCTGACAAGGAGCCGCGCAGGTCGTCGACGCGGCTCGCGAGAACTTACGTGGCGACCATGCCCCTGCGGGACCGTGACGCGGGGACGAACCGCGTGGACCCGCAGATCACCTTCGACCACCGTCCACTGCTCCTCCCTTGGAAGCAGTTGACGGCCATGACGTCGACACCGTCCAGTGACACGGCCGCTCACGTGGTGGGCCCACGGGAGCCGATAAAGACGCTGCCGATGGCAGGGAAGACCGGGACGCCGTTCCGCTGACTCGCTGACCGTGGTTGCCGGGGGCACGTGACAGCTCTTGGTCGGCGACCGCGTCACGCCCGCGACTGCCGCACGCCCAGCGGGCCCCACAGGGTGGCAGTGAGCCGCTGACGCCGACTGGTCACAGGCGACGGGGCGGCGGGTAGCGTGACATGAAAGGAGTCCAGCGCGCAGGCCGCAGCTCGGCCCATCCGGCTCGCGGCATCCGGCATCCCGAAGGAAGCACAATGGCAGACACTCACCTGCGCTCCGACCCCGCGTACCTGGCATTCTGGGAGGAGCGGCATGTGGGCTTCTTGTCCACCTCGCGACCGGATGGTACACACCACCTGGTTCCCGTCGGCGTGACCTACGACAGCGAGGCCGGCGTCGCACGCGTCATCACCAGCAGCACGAGCAAGAAGGCGCGCAATATCATCAACGGCGGTCTGGGGGCTCGCGCCGCGGTCAGCCAGGCGGATGGGGCACGTTGGGCGACGCTGGAGGGAATCGCCGTAGTCAACGACGACCCGGCGGCTGTTGCTGACGCGGTCGAGCGATACACGAAGCGCTACCACCCACCGCGAGCCAACCCGAAGAGAGTCGTCATCGAGATCACGGTCACCAAGACCATGGGGAATGTGAAGCCGCGATGATGGACGCCTGCGCTGGCGTGGTTGCGCGGCACAGTCCAGCATGATCCCTACCGCACTCGTATGCCGTAGGTCTTGAGCTCCGCCCCGGTCGCCCCCACGTCCAGTGCTGGGCTGGGAAACGCTGGTCGAGCCGCTCCGAGCCAGGGGCTTCCCAGGGATTTTTCAGGGACTTTCAGCTCTGTCCCAGGGACTTTCCAGGGACTTTTCGCCGAGTAAGCGGAAAAGGCCCTGACAGCTCTGAAAGACGCAAAGCCCCAGGTCAGGGTCAGTTTTCCAGCGGTCGATGACGCTCATAACGTCGTGTCCCCGTGCAGACCATGCCGGCTGGCCGAGGCTGCGCGGATGAGGGCCTGGCGGGGGTGGCGACAGCCACCCGGATCAGCGCCGCTGTCGGCGCTGATCCGGGTGAATTCGCCCTTGAACAGGGCCACTTGGCGGCATCGCCGCAATCGTCAGTACGAGTAGAACCCCGACCCCGACTTCCGCCCCAGCCGGCCCGCGTCGACCATGCGCTGGAGGAGCGGGGGAGCGGCGTAGAGCGGCTCCTTGTACTCGTGGTACATGGAGTCGGCGACCGAGACCACGGTGTCCAGGCCGATCAGGTCGGACAGCTTCAGCGGACCCATGGGGTGGGCGCAGCCCATCTCCATGCCGTTGTCGATGTCCTCACGGCTGGCGATGCCCGACTCGAACATCCGGATCGCGGAGAGCAGATACGGGATGAGCAGGGCGTTGACGACGAAGCCGGAGCGGTCCTGGGCGCGGATGGCGTGCTTGCCCAGCACGTCCTGCACCAGGGACTCGGCGCGCTTGATGGTCTCCTCGCCGGTGGTGAGGGCGGGGATGAGCTCCACCAGCTTCTGCACCGGGGCCGGGTTGAAGAAGTGGATGCCGATGACCTGGTCGGGGCGGGAGGTGGCGACCGCCAGCTTCACCAGCGGGATCGACGAGGTGTTGGACGCCAGGATCGCGTCCGGCCGGGTGATCACCTGATCGAGAACCTGGAAGATCTCGGTCTTGACCTGTTCGTTCTCCACGACGGCCTCGATGACGAGATCGCGGTCGGCGAACTCACCGAGGTCGGTGGTGAAGCTGAGCCGGTCGAGTGTCGCGTCGCGCTCCGCGACGGTGATCTTGCCGCGCTCGGCGGCCTTGCCGAGGGAGTTGGTCAAGCGGGTGCGGCCCAGCTCCAGAGCCTCGCCGGTGGTCTCGGCGACCATGACGTCCAGCCCGGCGCGGGCGCACACCTCGGCGATGCCTGCGCCCATCTGGCCGCAACCGACCACTCCGACGCGTGCAATGTCGGCAAATGAGTCCGTCACCTCGTGCCTTTCGCTGTTCTTCGGGACCGGCGGTACGCCGTAAGGGTCCGACGCCCGCCTCGGCCCCGACGTTACTCCGCGCGGTGCTGTGCTACGGCCGCCGGGGCGGGCATTCTGAGCCCTCAGGACAGGATGAAACGGACAAGCTGGGGACTTTTGATGAGACGGATCACACGAAGGGGCTTCGCGGTGGCCGCGTTCGGCGCGGCCTCCTCGCTGCTGGCGCCGGATGCGGCGGCGGCGCCCTCGGCAGCGGCGCCGCGGCGCGAGATGCGGGGCATGTGGCTGGCGACCGTTGGCAACCTGGACTGGCCCTCCAGCGCGAGACTCTCCCCCGCCGAGCAACAGCGCGAGCTGCGCGCCCACTTCGACTCGGCCGTCAGGCACCGGCTCAACACGGTCTTCTTCCAGGTGCGCGCCACCGCGGACGCGCTGTGGCCCTCCCCGTACGAGCCGTGGGCCCAGTCCCTGACCGGGCAGCAGGGCCGCGACCCCGGGTGGGACCCGCTGGACTTCGCGGTCCGCGAGGCGCACCGCCGCGGGCTCGAACTGCACGCGTGGTGCAACCCGTACCGGATCGCCCACCACACCGATCCGCAGCGGCTGGCGGCCGGCCACCCGGCCCGCCGGAGGTGGTGGTGGACGGTCGCGTACGGCGGCAAGCTCTACTACAACCCCGGGCTGCCGGAGGTCCGCGGCTTCGTCCAGGACGCGATGCTGGACGCGGTCGCCCGCTACCGCGTCGACGGGCTGCACTTCGACGACTACTTCTATCCGTATCCGGTCGCCGGCGCGCGCTTCGACGACGACGAGGCGTACGACACCTACGGCGGCGACTTCGACAGCCGGGCCGACTGGCGGCGGGACAACATCGACCGGCTGGTCCACGAGACGGCGCAGCGGCTGGAGGAGGGCGGAGCGCGGACCGGGCGCCGGGTGCGGTTCGGCGTCAGCCCGTTCGCGGTCTGGCGCAATCAGAGCACCGACCCGCAGGGCTCCCGTACGCAGGCCGGGGTGGAGACCTACGACGACATGTACGCCGACACCCGCAGGTGGGTGCGCGAGGGCTGGCTGGACTACATCGCGCCGCAGGTCTACTGGCCGCTCGGGACCAAGGGCGCCGACTACGCCGAACTGGTGCCCTGGTGGTCACGGACCGTCGAGGGCACCGGCGTCGACCTCTACATCGGCGAGGCGCTCTACAAGGCCGGCACCAGCGAACCGGCGGCCTGGAAGGACCCGGCCGAACTCTCCCGGCACCTCACCTTCGCCCGCGCTCATCCGCAGGTCGGCGGGCATGTCTACTTCTCGGCGAAGGAGGTGGCCAGGGACCGGACGGGGGCGCTGGCGAGGGTCGTGCGCGATCACTACGGCAGCCCGACACGGCCGTAGCGGCCTTCCGCCACGGCCGTCGCGGAATCCGTATGCGGTGCCTTACCGGCCGGGGTCGATGTCGGAGGTCTTCGCGTGCCGGACGACCGAGTCGGGGCCGGGCGACATGATCGCTTCGTGTCCGTCCTCGGCACGGACACGGTACGGCGGATCGCCGTTCGTCCCCAGTACCTCGATGATCTCGACGACCCGGTCGTGATGTCCCACGGTCCTGCCGTGCACCACCAGCCGGTCGCCCTTGGTCGCGTGCATCAGGGGTCCTCCACGCTTCGGGCGGCCATGCGACCCGTACGGCCGACGACGCGACGGCCGAGCGGTTGAACGGCCAACGATTCCAACGGTTGACGGGCCTGATGCGGCCCGGACGGCGGTACGTGCCATCGCGGCAAGTTTACGTCTGGAGGCGGGGGGCGCACCTTGGAAGGCCGTCCGTGATTTCCCCTCCGCGTCTTCCCCTCCGCCCACCCCCCCAAAGGGGGGTGGGCGGGCCGGGAGAGCAGGTGGGGCGGCGCCCCCGGTGGGCAGGCGTTCGCTCGGTGCCTCCCCCGGGGGCGGCGTTCCGGTGTTGCCCGAGGCGCGTTTGCGTGGTGCGTCCCCGGGGTGACGTTCGCGTGATTCCCCAGGGGCGTTCGCGTGGTGCGCCCCCAGGGGGTGGCGTTCGCGTCGTGCCTTCCCAGGGGTGGCGCTCGCCGTCGTGCCTCCCTCGGGACGGCGTTCGCGTAGTGCCCCCCATGGGCCGCAGCTACCCCCGCAGCTACCCCCGCGCCCTCTGGGTGACCGCGATGCAGGCCAGGACCGCCAGCGCGGCCGCGGGTGCGGCCGGCGGCAGCCGCTCGCCGAGCAGCAGGACGGACCACACCAAGGTCAGCAGCGGCTGGGCGAGCTGGAGCTGGCTCGCCCTGGCGATGCCGATCGCGGCCATTCCCCGGTACCAGACGACCATCCCGAGGAACTGCGAGCCGACCGCCAGCCACAGCAGCCCACCGACCGCGTGCGCGGTCAGCCGCAGCGGTTCGGTGGTCAGCGCGACCGCCGTGCCCACCACCGTCAGCGGGAGCGCCAGCACCAGCGCCCAGCCCATGACCTGCCAGCCCGGCATATGGCGGGCCAGCCGGCCGCCCTCGGTGTAGCCGGCCGCGCACACCAGCAGCGCCGCGAACAGGAACAGATCGCCGCGACTCGGCGCCCCGCCGCTCTGCTGCACCGCGAAGCCGATGACGACGACGGCGCCGATCAGCGACGCGATCCAGAAGGTGCGGGAGGGCCGGGCGCCGGTCCGTATGACGGAGCCGGCGGCGGTGGCCAGGGGCAGCAGGCCGATCACCACGGCCGCATGAGAGGTGGTGGAGGTCTCCAGGGCGAGCGTGGTCAGCAGCGGGAAGCCGAGGACCACACCGCCCGTGACGACCGCGATCCCCGCCCAGTGGCGGCGCTCCGGAACACGCACCCTGAACACCACGAGCGCGCCGCCGGCCAGCATGGTGGCCAGCACGCTGCGCAGCATCACCACCGTCCAGGGGCCCATGCCCTCCAGCGCCCAGGCGGTCGCGGGGAAGGTGAACGAGAAGGCGGCGACGCCGAGGGCGGCGAGCAGGACGCCACGGGTGCCCACGCCGCCACCGGCGGTCGGGGCGGCTGCCGCACGGGCGCCGGCGGACGCACGGGGCGCGGCACCCTGGCCGGCGGCGGGCGGGGCGTCGACCGCTATCGCAGTCGGAGTAGTAGCGCTATCGTGTGCTCTCATGCAAGAGCGTAGCAGTGGGGCTGAGCTGGCCGCGACCCTCCGCAGGGAGCTGGACCGCTACTCCCCGGGTGAGAAGCTGCCATCGAGCCGGGTGCTCGTGGAGCGGCATCGGGTCAGTCCGGTGACCGTCTCCCGGGCGCTCGCCGAGCTGGCCGCCGAGGGCCTGGTCGTCACCCGCCCCGGTGCTGGGGCCTTCCGGGCCCGGCCCCGTGCCGAGGCGCCGCGGCCGCTCGACACCTCCTGGCAGGAGATCGCGCTGAGCGCGGAACCGGCCGCCGACCAGGTGCCGCGCAGCGTGGACGCCTCCGGCGTGCTGGCCACGCTCGCCACACCGGCCCCCGGAGTGATCGAACTCAACGGCGGCTACCTCCACCCCGGTCTGCAGCCCGAACGCGCCCTGGCCGCCGCGCTGGCGCGGGCCGGTCGCCGGCCGGGCGCCTGGGGGCGGCCGCCGGTCGAGGGCGTACCGGAGCTGCGCGCCTGGTTCGCGCGGGAGATCGGCGGCCCCGGCGGCGCGCTCGCCGCGAGCGACGTCCTGGTGACCGCGGGCGGCCAGAACGCGCTGACCGCGGCGCTGCGCGCGCTCGCCGCGCCCGGCGCCCCGGTGCTCGTCGAATCCCCGACCTACCCGGGCATGCTCGCCGTCGCCCGCGCCTCCGGTGTGCGCCCGGTGCCCGTGCCGATGGACGCGGACGGGGTGCGTACGGACCTGCTCGCCGAGGCCTTCCGCGCCAGCGGCGCGCGGCTCTTCGTCTGTCAGCCGCTGTTCCAGAACCCGACCGGGACGGTGCTCGCGGGGGAGCGGCGGCGCGAGGTGCTGCGGGTGGCCCGCGCGGCCGGCGCGTTCGTGATCGAGGACGACTTCGCGCGGCTGCTGGTCCACGGCGACGCCCCCGCGCTCCCGCCGACCCTGATGGCGGAGGACCGCGACGGCACGGTCGTGCACATCCGCTCCCTGACCAAGATCACCTCGCCCAACCTCCGGGTGGGCGTCCTCGCCGCCCGCGGACCGGTCCTCGACCGGCTGCGCGCCATCCAGGTCGTCGACAACTTCTTCGTCCCGGGGCCCCTTCAGGAGGCCGCCCTGGAACTCGTCGGATCGCCCGCCTGGTCCCGCCATCTGCGGCTGGTCGCGGGCGAGTTGACCGCCCGCCGCAACGCGCTGACCGCGGCGCTGCGCGCGCGGCTGCCGGCGCTGGTCGAGCACGGGCCCGGACCCGGGACGGAGTACGGCAGGGACCGGGGACGGCCCGGCGGCCCGCACATCCCGCCGGGCGGATTCCACCTCTGGCTGCGGCTGCCGGACGGTACCGACGAGGCGGCGCTGACCGGCGCGGCGCTGCGGGCCGGCGTCGCCGTCGCGGCCGGCCGGCCGTACTTCCCCGCCGAGCCGCCGGCCGGGCATCTGCGCATCAGCTTCGCGGCCGCGGCCGGCACCGGCGAACTCACGGAGGGCGTCCGCAGGCTGCGCACGGCTTGCGAGGACGTGGGGGTGCCGGCGAGCTGAGGGGCGCGGCCGGGCCGCGGCGGCGCGACGGGATGCCGGGCGCCGCTCCGCGTCGAGTGGTTCGACGCGGCCCCGGCTCTTCTGCGAACCTCCCGGCATGAACGATCACGCCCTCGACGGCTACGAGCTCAGCTGCGACCCGGCCCGCCTCGACGCCGACCTGGTCCACCACTGGCTGTCCACCGACACCTACTGGGCCCAGGGCCGCCCCCGGGAGCTGCACGACCGCGCCGTCGCGGGCTCGCTCAACTTCGGTCTGTACGAGTCCGGGGCCGGCCGCCAGGTCGCCTACGCCCGGGTCGTCACCGACCACGCCACCTTCGCCTGGCTGTGCGACGTCTACGTCTGCCGCGACGACCGCGGCCGCGGCCTGGGCACGGCCCTGGTGGAGGCGATAGCCGAGCACCTGGCACCCTGCGGGCTGGGCCGGCTGACACTCGCCACCAAGGACGCCCACGGCGTGTACGAGAAGGTCGGCTTCCGGCCGCTGGTGGCGCCGGAGCAGTGGATGACGCTCGGACTGGTCGATCCCGGCCCTATCGTGATCTGACCAACAGGAGCCCGCGGGGCGGCACTGCTCTTACCATCGGCGAATGAGCGTTCGACTCAAGCTGCTCGCCGCGGCCCGCAGCTCCTCGCTGCTCGCGACGCGGTTCGACGACGACCGCCCGCTCGACGCCGCCGGATGGCACGCGGCCGAGCGGGCGGCCCCCGTGCTGTGCCGCCTGGCCGCCGCCGAACTGCGCTACTGCTCGCCGTCGGCCCGCTGCCGGGAGACCGGCGAGGCGCTGGGTCTCGGCCCGCTCGCCCAACCGGCGCTCCGGGACTGCGACATGGGGCGCTGGCGCGGCCGCACCCTGGGCGAGGTGACCGCCGCCGAGCCGCGCGCGGTGGAGACCTGGCTCGCCGACCCGGGCTCCGCCCCGCACGGCGGGGAGTCGCTGGTGGCCTTCATCACCCGCGTCGGCGGCTGGCTGGACACCCGGCCGACCCAGGACGCCGACGGCCTGCTCGCGGTCGCCGAGCCCGGCGTGGTCCGCGCCGCCCTGGTCTACGCGCTCCAGGCGCCGCCGCACTCGTACTGGCGCATCGACGTCCGGCCGCTGTCGGTGACCACCCTCACCCGCCGCTCCGGCGGGTGGGACCTGCAGTTGGAGGCCTGAGCCGCGCGCCACCCGGAAAGCCCATCCCGCCGGCTCGGCCGCTTCGGGTGGGCGCGCCCGTGTGACCTGCGGGAAGAGCGCGCGCAGCGCCGTTGCGCCGGTGCGCGGTCCCGCGGGCGGCGCACCATCGAGGTGCGCACTCCGCTGCCTGGCGCTTGTCTCGTTCTATGCACATACGTCACATTCCTCTGTATGCGCTGGCGGCCGGCGCGCTGGCGGTGACCCTCCTGCTCTTCGGCGGTGGCGACGGTGAGGGAGCGGGCGCCGCCACCGGGGCCGTCACCGATGCCGTGAGCAACGCGGTGAAGGGCGCCGTCAAAAGCGCCACACCCGCCTCGGACGCCTCGCACCCGGTGGTCGTCGAGCCCGCCACCGTGGCGCCGGGCGCCGCCTTCACCGTCTACGACGGCGGCAACTGCCGGGGCGCGTCGGCCGAGGCGGCCTTCGGTGGCGCGGACATCCCGGCCGTCCCGCTATCGCCCCTCGACGGCCGTTCCGGCGGTACCGCGACCATGCCGCAGGGCATCGCGCCCGGTACGTACCCGGTCACCGTCACCTGCGGCGGGGCGGGCAGCGGGCCGAGCCCCGCGGCGCACGGCACGTCCGGCGACCAGCAGATCGGCGACGACGGCCGGCAGGCCTTCTCCGGCACCGTGACCGTCTCCGACGGCGCCGACGTCTCCGGTGGCGCCGAGGCCTCCGGCACTACCGGGGTCTCCGGCAGTACCGGTGTCTCCGGCGGTAGCGATGTCTCCGGCAGCGCCGACGACGTCGTTCCGCAGGGCGGCTCACACACCGGCCTCGGCGGCGCGGCCCGCGGCGGCCCGGTCACCACGGCGCTCGGCGGTGCGCTGCTGCTGGGCGCGGCCGGCTGGGGAGCCCTCGCCCACCGCCGGCGCCCCCGCGGCCCCCGGGGCTGACGGCGGTGCCCACACACCCGCAGCGGCGCGGCGCCGTCCTCGGCCTGGCCCTCGGCATCGTCACCTGCCTCCTGGCGGCCGGAGCCCTCGCCCTGGCCGCCGCCCGGCTGCGCGACCGCGAGACCACCAGCGAGCTCGACGGCGGCACCCACACCGTGCTGCGCACCGAGATAGCCAGAAGCGTCAGCGGCCAGCTCACCCTGCCGTTCCGCCACGGGCCCGACGCGGTGCGGTGCTTCGGCGACCTTCGGCCCGTGCCGGCCGCGGCGGTGCGCTGCACCGCGCACTTCCCCCTCGGCCCCGACCGGCAGCTGACCGTCGAGGTCACCCGGGTCCAGCACGACAGGGTCACCTACCGCCGGCATGCCGTCCCCCGCTGACGGCGGCGCTGCCGGACGACCGGGCCGGAGCGCGGTCGCGCGCCCTACCGCCCGAGCCGCACCGCCGCGGCTCCCCGCGCCAGCCATGCGTTCGCCGCCTCGACCCGGCTGCTCACCCGCAGCTTCGCGTAGGCGTGCTCCAGGTGTTTGTCGACGGTGCGCGGGCTGATCGCGAGGCGGCGGGCGATCTGCTGGTTGCTCAGCCCGCGGGCGAGCAGGGTCAGGACGGCGGATTCCCGGCGGGTGATCAGCGGCGGGACGGTGCGCGGCGGGGCGAGCCGGTCCATGGCGTGGCTGAGCCGGGTGCGCAGCAGGGCGGCGGCCGCCACGTCCTCGTCGGAGAAGTCGCTGCCGCTGCGGCTGATCGCCATGCACACCTTGCGCGGCAGCCCCTCGGCGTAGCCGGCCGGGAACGACATCGCGAGCTGCTGCTCGGCGCCGAACGGCCGGTAGACGTCGGTGTAGGCGGCGAGGGAGTGGAACTCGCTGCGGGTCTGCAGCGTGGAGCGGCGCATCGGCGTCCCGGGGCCCGTCGTGGTGTGCCGCACCAGCGAGTCGGTCGCCGCCTCACGGGCGAAGGCGTCCCGTACGTCCTGGCTCAGCAGATCGGCGGGGAGGGTCAGCGGCCGGTCGGCGGCGCCGGCGCGGGGGGACCAGATGATGCTGTCGCCGGGGACCGCGGAGAGCATCACCGGAAGCAGCGCCGGGACGAGGGTCTCCTCGTCGACGGCATCGATCAGCAGGTCCACGACGGCGAGAATGCGTCGCAGACCGGCCTCCGCGGCCGCATTCATACCTCCAGCGTACGAGCGGGTAGGGGGCAGTCAAGGCAGGGCCGCGGGGCGGGGAGGCGCCGCGGTCCTGGGGGAAGACACCCGGCCGGCCGGGGGAAGACCGGCCGGGCGCGTCAGGCGCTACTAACGCCCGACGGCATAGACGCGGTTGACCGGACTCTGGGCCGCCAGCCGCCAGTGGTGGAGTCCGGCTTCGTCCGCGATGTCCCGTAGCGCCTCCTCGCCCGCGTGGTTCCCCAGC
Source organism: Streptomyces sp. NPDC059008 (assembly GCF_042749045.1). Taxonomy (NCBI): domain Bacteria; kingdom Bacillati; phylum Actinomycetota; class Actinomycetes; order Kitasatosporales; family Streptomycetaceae; genus Streptomyces; species Streptomyces sp. NPDC059008. The sequence continues at coordinate 135,650 of NZ_JBHYJC010000008.1, forward strand.
GCCTGCGGACCGTGCTGGGCCAGCGCGGACGGCAGGCACACGGCGACCGAGGCGGCGGTGATGGCCCGGCCGACCGGATTGGCGTTCTCCGCCACGTTCGCCGAGGCGTTCGGCTCGACGATCATGCAGGTCCCGCCGTCGGCGAGCGCGTGCTCGGCGTGCCGCAGCGCGCCGCCGGGGTCGCCGATGTCGTGCAGGCAGTCGAAGAACGTGATCAGGTCGAAGTCCTCGCCCGGGAAGTCCTGGGCGGTGGCGACCTCGAAGCCGACCCGGTCGTCCAGCCCCTGCTCGGCCGCGATGCCGCGGGCCGCTTCGACCGACGGCCGGTGGAAGTCGAAGCCCTGGAAGTGCGACCGGGGGAAGGCCTGCGCCATGAGCGTCGTGGAGTAGCCGTAGCCGCATCCGACGTCCGCGACGAGGGCGCCGCGCTCCAGCTTCTGCACCACGCCGTCCAGCGCGGTCAGCCACTCCGGCACCAGAGCGGCTCGGTAGCCGGGCCGGAAGAACTTCGCGGTGCCGTCGAACAGCGCCGGGCCGTGTTCCTCCCACCCCACGCCCTCACCGGTGCGGAACGCCTCCATCAGGCTTTCCTCGGTGGCGTAGAGGGCCTGCAGCATGGTGAAGAAACCGGCGGCGTAGGTGGGTGCCCCCGGGTCCGCGAGGACCGCGGCGTGCTCGTCGGGCAGCTCGTAGGTGTCGGTGGCGGGGGTATGCGTGACGTACTCGCCGGCCACCTGGGCGGCGAGCCATTCGCGTACGTAGCGCTCCACGAGCCCGGTGCGCTGTGCGAGCTGCGCGGAGGTGAGCGGACCGGCGCCGGCCATGGCCGAGTACAGGCCCAGCCGGTCGCCGAGCGAGGTGCACAGACCGGCGACCGCGGCCCCGCCGTCGGTGATCACGCGCTCCAGGAACTCCTGCACACGCCCCTCGTCCACAGTGCTCCCGCGGCCGGCCCCGGCGGCCCTCGCCATCCCTCCCACCTCCTTGCCTTCTCCCTCTGTTCTCACTACCGCTCATCTCCCACTGCAACAGCACGGCCACCCCTCGCGCCATACGGGATTCGCCGTATGCGGAGGGCGGGGGCCACGGGCCGAGACTGGGAGGGAAGGAGGTGCACCATGCGCAAGAAGATCGACTGCCGGGACTTCCCGAGCGAGACGAACTGCAGCCTCGTCATCTCCGGTGAGGAGGAAGAGGTGGTCCGCGCCGCCAGCGAGCACGCGGTCTCCGTCCACGGCCACACCGACGGCCCCGAACTGCGCGAGAAGATCAGGTCGACGCTGAAGAACGAGATGCCGCAGCACGCCTGAGGCGCGGCGCGGCGGCAGGCCTACGACCGGCGGCGCGGCTTTCCGCGCTTGCCGCCGCCCCGGGAACCGCCGGCAGCGCCCCGTGAGGTCTTCCCGGCCGACTTGCCGGCCGACTTCCCGGCCGCGGGCTTGCGCCGCGCGCCGCCGGTCTCGGGGCGCTTGGCCTTCGGCTGCGCGGGAGCCGGGCGGCGCCCCCGCGAACTGTTGACGGTCCGTCCGCGGACGATCCCGATGAAGTCCTCCACCAGGTCGGTGGTCTCCTCCTGCGGCCACGACAGCGCCACGCGCGAGGCGGGAGCGTCCAGGACCGGACGGTAGGTCAGGTCCTTGCGGTGGTGCAGCCGGGCCAGCGACTGCGGGACGACGAGCACGCCCACTCCGGCCGCCACGAGCGCGATGGCGTCCGCCGTCGTGGCGGGGCGCTCGATCGCGGGCCGCCCCGGCAGGCGCTCCCAGTCGAGGGTGTCGTCGAGCGGGTGCAGCACGATCTCGTCGGCCAGATCCTCGGCCGACACCTCGTCGACCGCCGCCACGACGTGGTCCTTGGGGACCACGACCACCGTCGCCTCGGTGTAGAGGGGGATCGCGCTGAGGTCGTCCCGGTCGACCGGCAGCCGTACGAAACCCGCGTCGGCGCCGCCGCCCCGCAGGACCGCGCACGCCTCGGCGGCGGGCACCCCGATGAGGGTCAAGGGGATGTCGGGCAGCCGCTCGTTCCAGATCCGCACCCACTTCGTGGGCGTCACTCCCGGGACGTAGGCGAGCCGGAACGAGGGGGATTCTTCCGAGCCGGTCACCGCACCAGGCTACCGGTCGTGGTCAGAGGTGGTGCACACGCTCGATACCCTTGACACATGACGTCGCACAAGACCGCCCAGACGATGAAGCCCGCGACCGCGGCGAAGAAGCTGGGCGTGTACCTCGAGGCCACCCCCGCCGAGTTCCAGGAGGGTGTCGTCTCGCGCACCGAGCTGAACGCACTGCAGGCCGATCCGCCCGAGTGGCTGCAGGAGCTGCGACGCAACGGCCCGCACCCCCGGCCGGTGGTCGCGGCGAAGCTGGGCGTGTCCATCTCGGGTCTCGCCCGCGGCGGAGTCACCGAGCCGCTCACCACGGAGCAGATCGAGGCGCTCAAGAAGGAGAGCCCCGACTGGCTGCAGAAGGAGCGGGCCACCCAGGCCGAGGTCCGCAAGGAAGCCGTGCGCATCAAGGAGAAGAACGCGGCCCGGGCCACCGAGCCCGACGCCCCGCGTTCCTGACCCCGCCTGCCGGAAGCCCCCCCGGCTCGCTCACCGGCGAGGCCCGGCCCGCCGCCGATCCGCTAAGAGCCGGGCGGGCTGTCGGGGCGCTTCGCTTCGTCGTCGAGCCGGTCGACGACCAGCAGCGCCGCGTCGTCCGCCAGGTGGCCCCTGGTGTGGTGGACCAGCCCTTGGTGCAGGTACTCCAGGAACTCCGGCGGAGGGCAGGCCGGCGCCGCCTCCATGGCCTCGGGCAGGCCGAAGAAGCCGCGGTCGCGGTCGCGGGCCTCGATCACCCCGTCGGTGTGCAGCAGCAGACGGTCGCCGGTGGTGAACGGATAGCTCTCCGCCCTGACGGGAGGGCCCGTGATGAAGTCCTCCAACCCCAGGGGCGGCAGCGGCGAGGCGGGCATCAGCGCCTGCACCCTGCCCTGCCGCAGCACCAGCGGCGGCGGATGGCCGCGGTTGACCAGCTGGACCACGGGCATGTCGGGCACCTGGGCGATCAGCGCGGTGACGAAGCCCTCGGCCAGTGACTCCGCATCGCCCGCACCGGGCTCGGCCTTCTCCCGTTGCAGCGCGGCCGCGCAGTGGTTCATGACCTCCACGAGGTCGTCCTCGTAGTGCACGGCCTCCCGGAACGCGCCCAGCACGGCGGCGGCGCCCCGCACGGCGGGCAGCCCCTTGCCCCGTACGTCCCCCACGATCATCCGGACCCCGTACCGGGTCTGCACGGCCTCGTAGAGGTCTCCGCCGATCTGCGCCCCGGTCTCCGCGGCGAGGTACATGCCGGCCGCCCGTACCGGGCCCAGCCGGGCGGGGACCGGACGCATCAGGACCTCCTGCGCCGCCGCGGCGATCCGGCGGACCTGGTCGAGTTCGCTGGTCCGGCGCGCGTGCATGGCGCTGCTGGTCGCGATGCTGGCCGCGGACACCAGGAAGATGGCCAGGAAGTTGGTGTAGACCTGCTGGCTGCCCCAGGCCTGGTTGTGGGTGGCGGTGGCCACGCTGACGGCCAGCGCGACGCACGCCGCCGAGATCGTCCCCTTGGGCCCCATCGTCACCGCGGCCAGCGCCGGCGTCGCCGTGAGCAGCGGGCCCGTGTACAGGAAGTGCGCGGGCGAGAACTCGATGCCCACCACGAGCAGGGCGATCGCGAAGGGCACGCACCGCGCGACGGCGAAGAGGGCTTGGCCGTGACCGCCGGCTTCCGGTCGAGGGGGTGCGCGGAAAGGAGACCGCATGGGTACAGCCTGCCTCGCCGAGGGGGAGTGCTCTACTCAGCGCACGCGCCCATGCGGCCCCGGTCCCCGGTGCGACCGAGGGCCCGATCTCAGGGCATTGCATAAAACTGCTGCATTCCGTATAGTCATGCCAACAAGGAGGAGGGTCCATGACGGTACGAGCGGCAGTGGCCGGTGCGAGCGGATATGCGGGGGGTGAGGTGCTGCGCCTGCTTCTGGGGCACCCGGAGGTCGAGATCGGCGCGCTGACCGGGCACTCCAACGCGGGTCAGCGCCTGGGTTCGCTGCAGCCGCATCTGCTTCCGCTGGCCGACCGGGAGCTCCAGCCGACCTCCGCCGAGGTGCTGGCCGGCCATGACGTCGTCTTCCTCGCGCTGCCGCACGGCCAGTCCGCCGCGGTCGCCGAGGAGCTCGGGCCGGACGTCCTCGTCGTCGACATGGGCGCCGACTTCCGGCTCAAGGACGCGGCGGACTGGCAGCGGTTCTACGGCAGCGAGCACGCCGGCACCTGGCCCTACGGCCTCCCCGAACTGCCGGGTTGCCGTGCTGCGCTGGAGGGGTCCAAGCGCATCGCGGTGCCCGGTTGCTACCCGACCGCCGTCTCGCTCGCGCTCTTCCCCGCGTACGCCGCCGGGCTCGTCGAGGCCGAGGCCGTGGTCGTCGCCGCGTCCGGCACGTCCGGCGCCGGCAAGGCCGCCAAGCCGCATCTGCTCGGCTCGGAGGTCATGGGCTCGATGTCCCCGTACGGCGTGGGCGGCGTGCACCGGCACACCCCCGAGATGATCCAGAACCTCGGCGCGGTCGCGGGGGAGCCGGTCACCGTCTCCTTCACCCCGACCCTGGCGCCGATGCCCCGCGGCATCCTCGCCACCTGCTCGGCGAAGGCGAAGCCCAGCGTGGACGCCGCCGCCGTACGGGCCGCGTACGACAAGGCCTTCGCCGACGAGCCGTTCGTCCGGCTGCTCCCCGAGGGGCAGTGGCCGGCGACCGCCGCCGTCTACGGCTCCAACGCCGCGCAGATCCAGGTGGCGTACGACGAGGCGGCCGGCCGGGTCATCGTGATCAGCGCCATCGACAACCTCACCAAGGGCACCGCGGGCGGCGCCCTGCAGTCCATGAACATCGCCCTCGGTCTCGACGAGACCACCGGACTTTCGACGATCGGAGTCGCGCCGTGAGCGACGGTCGCGCAGCCGCCGGGCCGCAGACGACGACGATGGCCGCACCGCTGCGCTGCGCGGGCGACGGTGACATCAGCCGCTTCCGCGGCGGAGCGAACAAGGAGACACAGTGAGTGTGACGGCAGCCAGGGGATTCACGGCGGCGGGCATCGCCGCCGGGATCAAGGACAACGGCAACCCGGACCTCGCCCTCGTGGTGAACAACGGGCCGCGACAGGCCGCCGCCGGCGTCTTCACCTCCAACCGCGTCAAGGCCGCCCCGGTCGTCTGGTCCGAGCAGGTCCTCAAGGGCGGCACGGTCTCCGCCGTCGTCCTCAACTCCGGTGGCGCCAACGCCTGTACGGGCCCGCTCGGCTTCCAGGACACCCACGCCACCGCGGAGAAGGTCGCCGAGGTGCTCGAGGGGCACAGCGCCGGCGAGGTGGCCGTCGCCTCCACGGGGCTGATCGGCATCCGGCTCCCGATGGCCGAGCTGCTGGCCGGCGTCGAGCGGGCCGCCGCCGAACTGAGCGAGCACGGCGGCGAGAAGGCCGCCATCGCCATCAAGACGACCGACAGCGTGCACAAGACCGCCGTGGCCCAGGGCGACGGCTGGACCGTCGGGGGCATGGCCAAGGGCGCCGGCATGCTCGCCCCGGGCCTGGCCACCATGCTCGTCGTGCTCACCACCGACGCCGATGTGCCCTCCGCCGGCCTCGACGCGGCGCTGCGGGCCGCCACCCGCACCACCTTCGACCGGGTCGACTCCGACGGCTGTATGTCCACCAACGACACCGTCCTGCTGCTCGCCTCCGGCGCCTCCGGTGTCGTACCGGACCAGGACGCCTTCGCCGAGGCCGTGCGCACGGTCTGCGACGACCTCGCCCGGCAGCTGATCGGGGACGCCGAGGGCGCCAGCAAGGACATCCGCATCGAGGTGGTCAACGCCGCCAGCGAGGACGACGCCGTCGAGGTCGGCCGCTCCATCGCCCGCAACAACCTCCTCAAGTGCGCCATCCACGGCGAGGACCCCAACTGGGGCCGGGTGCTCTCCGCCATCGGTACCACCTCCGCGGTCTTCGAGCCCGACCAGCTCAACGTCGCCATCAACGACGTCTGGGTCTGCAAGAACGGCTCGGTGGGCGAGGACCGCGACCTGGTCGACATGCGCTACCGGGAGGTGCGGATCACCGCCGACCTCGCCGCCGGCAGCGAGTCCGCGGTCATCTGGGCCAACGACCTCACCGCCGACTACGTCCACGAGAACAGCGCGTACTCGTCATGAGTACCCGCAAGCACACCGCGCTGCCCAAGGCCCGCACCCTCATCGAGGCGCTGCCCTGGCTGACCCGGCACCACGGCAAGACCGTCGTCATCAAGTTCGGCGGCAACGCGATGGTCGACGAGGACCTCAAGCGGGCCTTCGCCCAGGACGTGGTCTTCCTGCGGCACGCCGGCCTGCGCCCGGTCGTGGTGCACGGCGGCGGCCCGCAGATCAGCGCCCAGCTGGACCTGCTCGGCCTGGAGTCGGAGTTCAAGGGCGGCCTTCGGGTCACCACGCCCGAGGCGATGAACGTCGTACGGATGGTGCTCGCCGGCCAGGTGCAGCGGGAGCTCGTCGGCCTGCTCAACGAGCACGGCCCGCTCGCCGTCGGCATGACCGGCGAGGACGCCCGTCTGATGACCGCGACCAAGCACTACGCCGACATAGACGGCGAGCGGGTGGACATCGGCCGGGTCGGCGAGATCACCGCCATCGACCCCGGCGCGGTGCACGCCCTGCTGGACGACGGCCGGATCCCGGTGATCTCCTCCATCGCCCGCAGCAGCGACGACGAGGACCTCAGCGCCGGCGCGTCCGGCATCTTCAACGTCAACGCCGACACCGCCGCGGCCGCGCTGGCCGCCGCGCTCGGCGCCGAGACGCTGATGGTGCTCACCGACGTGGAGGGCCTCTACGAGGACTGGCCGCACAGCGACGAGGTGATCTCCCGCCTGACTGCTAGTGAACTGGAGCAGCTGCTGCCCGACCTGGCCAGCGGCATGGTTCCCAAGATGCAGGGCTGTCTGCACGCCGTCCGCAACGGGGTGCACACCGCCCGGGTCATCGACGGGCGGGTCCAGCACTCGATCCTGCTGGAGATCTTCACCGATGAAGGAATCGGCACGATGGTCGTGCCGGACACGAACACGATCGAGGGGGCGACGTGACCGGGGCGGCACACGACCAGGGGGCGACGGTGACCAACGAGGGCCTCACCCGGCGCTGGCAGGGCGCCATGATGGACAACTTCGGCACCCCCCGCATCCCGCTCGTACGCGGTGCGGGCGCCAAGGTGTGGGACGCCGACGGCAAGGAGTACCTCGACTTCCTCGGCGGCATCGCGGTCAACGCGCTCGGCCACGCCCACCCCGCGGTGCTCCGTGCGGTCTGCGACCAGGTCGCCACGCTCGGCCATGTCTCGAACTTCTTCGTCGCCGAGCCCACCGTGGCGCTCGCCGAGCGGCTGCTCGCGCTGGCCGGACGTCCGGGCCGGGTCTACTTCTCCAACTCCGGCGCCGAGGCCAACGAAGCCGCCTTCAAGATCGGCCGGCTGACCGGGCGCACCCACATGGTCTCCACGGTCGGCGGCTTCCACGGCCGCACGATGGGCGCCCTGGCCCTCACCGGCCAGCCCGCCAAACAGGCCCCCTTCGCCCCGCTGCCCGGCGAGGTCGACTACGTGCCGTACGGGGACGCCGACGCCCTGCGCTCCGCCGTGACCACCGACACCGCCTTCGTCATCCTGGAGCCCGTCCAGGGCGAGAACGGCGTCGTCGTCCCGCCGCCCGGCTACCTCCAGGCCGCCCGCGAGATCACCGCCGCCACCGGCACCCTGCTGGTCCTGGACGAGATCCAGACCGGTATCGGCCGGACCGGGCACTGGCTGGAGTCCCGGGCCCAGGGCGTCGAGGCGGACATCGTCACGCTCGCCAAGGGCCTCGGCGGCGGTCTGCCGATCGGCGCCACGCTGGCGTTCGGCCCGGCCGCCGACCTGCTCACGCCCGGGTCGCACGGCTCGACGTTCAGCGGCAACCCCGTCGTCTGCGCCGCCGCCCTCGCCGTCCTCGACACCATCGACAAGGACGGTGTCCTGGAGAACGTCACGCGGGTCGGCGAACGGCTGCGCAAGGGGATCGAGGCCCTGGGGCACCCATTGGTCGGCCAGGTCCGCGGCGTGGGCCTGCTCCTCGGTATCGTCTTGACGGAGTCCCTCGCGCCCCAGGTGCAGCAGGCGGCTCAGGACGCGGGTCTCCTGGTGAACGCGGTCGCGCCGGACGTCATCCGGCTCGCCCCGCCGCTGATCGTCTCGGACGAGGAGGCGGAGGTGTTCCTCCGGAGGCTTCCCGCCGTCCTCAACACGGCCCACCAAGGGGCCCACGGGGAACAACGATCCGGAGACTGACGAGACCGATGACCGAGCCGCAGGACAACGAGGTGCACAACGGCGGCCAGGCCGTGCCGCAGACCCGTACCGCCCGCCACCGCCGGATCGTGGACATCCTCAACCGGCTGCCGGTGCGCTCCCAGAGCCAGCTCGCGAAGCTGCTCGCCGACGACGGTCTGTCCGTCACCCAGGCGACCCTCTCGCGCGACCTGGACGAGCTGGGCGCGGTGAAGATCCGCAACACCGGTGGTGAGCTGATCTACGCGGTGCCCAGTGAGGGCGGCGACCGCACGCCGCGGGCGCCGCTGGGCGAGTCGGCCAAGGAGGAGCGGATGCGCCGCCTCTCCGGCGAACTCCTCATCTCCGCCGAGGCCTCCGCCAACCTCGTGGTCCTGCGCACCCCGCCGGGTGCCGCACAGTTCCTGGCCTCCGCCATCGACCAGGCCGAACTGCACGACATCCTCGGCACCATCGCGGGCGACGACACCCTGATGCTCATCAGCCGCGACCCGGCGGGCGGTCAGGCGCTCGCGGACCATCTGCTGAGGCTGGCGCAGAAGGCGCACTGACCCCACCCGGCCCTCACCCGGCCGCCCAAATCACCCTTAGTGTCAAAAAGTGTGCATATAGTTACGGAGGTCTCATCACCCTCGACTGCGCCGGCCGCGCCCGGTACGCAGGAAGGAGCGCCGGAGAGTGAAGCCTCTGTGCAAGGGCGGGCCGCGCGTCAGGGCGCTCGGGGCGCTGGTGGCCTGTGGCGCCCTGACCCTGACGGCCTGCAGTGCGAACGCCACCTCCAGCCCCTCCACCCCCTCGCCCGGCACCGGCACCAAGACCTCCGCCGGCGCCTCCGGGATCGCCTGCGGCGCGGCGGCCAGTCTGCGGGCCTCCGGCTCGACGGCGCAGCAGTACGCCATGAAGTACTGGATCAAGACCTACACCCGGGCCTGCCCCGACACCAAGATCGACTACACCGGCAACGGCTCGGGAGCCGGCCAGGAAGAGTTCCTCCAGGGCAAGACCGCCTTCGCGGGCTCGGACTCACCGCTGTCCGGCGCGCAGATCGACCAGTCGGAGAAGGTCTGCCCCGGCGGTCACGCCGTCCACCTGCCGATGGTCGGCGGACCGATCGCGGTCGGCTACCACCTGCCCGGGGTCGACCGGCTGGTCCTCGACGCCCCCACGCTCGCCAAGATCTTCAACGGGCAGATCACCACCTGGAACGATTCGGCGATCGCCCGGCTCAACGAGGGCGTCAAGCTGCCGTCGACCCCCATCCGGCAGTTCCACCGCTCCGACTCCTCCGGTACGACGGACAACTTCACCGCCTACCTCGGCGCCGTCGCCCCGGACGCCTGGCCCTACGGGCACAGCAAGGAGTGGCAGGGCAAGGGCGGCACGGGCGTCGAGGGCTCCTCGGACCTCGCCGCCCAGGTGCAGCGGACCGCGGGCGCGATCGGCTACTTCGAGCTGCCCTACGCGGTCGCCCGCATGATCCGCACGGTCTCCCTCAACACCGGCGCGCCGGCTCCCGTCGACGCCAATGTGATCTCGGCGTCCCAGGCGATCGCCGGCGCCGAGCCCGCCGGCGACTCCGACCTCGTCCTCAAGCTCGACTACACGACCAAGGCCCCGGGCGCGTACCCGATCGACGTGGTCACCTACGAGATCGTCTGCAACAAGGGCAACAAGTCCTCGACCTGGCCCGCCACCAAGGCGTTCCTGACCTACGTCGCAAGCCAGAAGGGCCAGGAGAACCTGACCTTCCAGGGCTATGCCACCCTCCCGGCCAAGGTCGTCGACAAGGTCCGCACCACGATCGGCGGTCTGTCGTGACCCGCGGCTGACGGGCCGCTGCGAGGGGTTCTCGCCGCGCCCCCGCCGCTTCGCCGCGCGGAACGGCAAAGGGTCCGTCGGGCGGGAGAATTCTCCCGTCCAACGGACCCTTTCGCACCGTCGGGACGACAGGATTTGAACCTGCGACCCCTTGACCCCCAGTCAAGTGCGCTACCAAGCTGCGCCACGTCCCGGTGCTCGAACCGGCCGGAAGCTTCCCGGCCGGGGCGTGCAGAAGAAAAATACCCTGTCCCGGGCCATGAATCCAAAGCGGGGCCCCGGAGAGGGGTGCACCGGGCTCCCGGTGCGGGGGTCGTGCCCGTGGTTCGATGGGGTTATGGGTGAAATATCCGCTGGTGACGGGATCCGGGTGCGGCGGGTGTACGAGCCGCCCGAGGCCGCGGACGGCGCGCGGGTGCTGGTGGACCGCCTGTGGCCGCGCGGACTGTCCAAGGAGGCCGCGCAGCTCTCCGAATGGTGCAGGGACGCGGCGCCCTCGTCCGAGCTGCGGCGCTGGTACGGCCATCAGGAGGAGCGGTTCGCGGCCTTCGCCGAGCGCTATCGCCAGGAGCTGGAGGGTGAGGCCGCGCGGCAGGCGCTGGAGCGGCTGCGCGAGCGCGTCGCGCAGGGGCCGCTGACGCTGCTGACCGCGACGAAGCAGGTGCCCCTCAGCCATGTGGCGGTGCTCGTCGAGCTGCTGCGGGAGGGGGTGGAAACGGGGTCGGCGCAGGGGGAGTGATACCCGAGACCGCGGACGGCGCGCCGCTGACCTGCGTATTCGCTACTGCGTTGACGAATCATACGGTGGAGTGCATACTTATACCCATCAGTGAATGCACCGTAAGGAGAAACCCGTGACCGAGCGCGTCGTACTCGCCTACTCAGGCGGCCTGGACACCTCTGTCTGCATCGGCTGGATCGCCGAGGAGACGGGCGCCGAGGTCATCGCCGTTGCCGTGGACGTCGGCCAGGGCGGCGAGGACCTGGACGTCATCCGCAAGCGCGCGCTCGCCTGCGGTGCGGTGGAGGCGGAGGTCGCCGACGCCAAGGACGAGTTCGCCGACGAGTACTGCCTCCCGGCGATCAAGGCCAATGCGCTGTACATGGACCGCTACCCGCTGGTCTCCGCCCTCTCCCGGCCGACCATCGTCAAGCACCTGGTCGCCGCCGCCAAGAAGCACGGCGCCACCACCGTCGCCCACGGCTGCACCGGCAAGGGCAACGACCAGGTCCGCTTCGAGGCCGGCATCTCCTCCCTCGCCCCCGACCTCAAGTGCATCGCGCCGGTCCGCGACTACGCGATGACCCGGGACAAGGCGATCGCCTTCTGCGAGGAGAAGAACCTCCCGATCGCCACGACCAAGAAGTCGCCGTACTCGATCGACCAGAACGTCTTCGGGCGGGCCGTGGAGACCGGCTTCCTGGAGGACATCTGGAACGCGCCGATCGAGGACGTGTACGAGTACACCGAGAACCCCGCCGTCGCCCGGGAGGCCGACGAGGTCGTCATCACCTTCAAGGAAGGTGTGCCGGTGGCGATCGACGGCAAGCCCGTCACCGTCCTGCAGGCCATCCAGCAGCTCAACGAGCGGGCCGGCGCCCAGGGCATCGGCCGGATCGACATGGTCGAGGACCGGCTGGTGGGCATCAAGTCCCGCGAGGTCTACGAGGCACCGGGCGCGATCGCCCTGATCACCGCGCACCAGGAGCTGGAGAACGTCACCGTCGAGCGGGAACTTGCCCGCTACAAGCGGCAGGTCGAGCAGCGCTGGGGCGAGCTGGTCTACGACGGCCTGTGGTTCTCGCCGCTCAAGCGGGCCCTGGACGGCTTCATCAACGAGGCCAACCAGCACGTCAGCGGTGACATCCGGATGACGCTGCACGGCGGCCGCGCCGTGGTCACCGGCCGGAAGTCGGACAAGTCGCTGTACGACTTCAACCTGGCGACGTACGACACCGGCGACACCTTCGACCAGTCGCTGTCGAAGGGCTTCATCGAGCTCTTCGGTATGTCCAGCAAGATCGCGGCCAAGCGCGACCTGGCCTGAGCCCGTCCCGTCACCTTCGTACGGCAGCCGCCTCCCCGCCCCGCGCCCGCGGCAGGGGGGCGGCTGCCGGGTCCGGCGGCGTCCCCCTGACGGACCCCCGCCACCGCAGCCTTGAGGAGCAGAGCAAGTGAGCAACGGAAACAGCGGCGACGTCCGGCTCTGGGGCGGCCGTTTCGCCGACGGACCGGCCGAGGCGCTGGCCCAGCTGTCCGCGTCGGTCCACTTCGACTGGCGACTGGCGCCGTACGACATCGCCGGCTCGCGCGCGCACGCCCGAGTGCTCCACAAGGCGGGCCTGCTCACCGAGGACGAGCTGACGCGTATGATCGCCGGCCTCGACCAGCTCGAAGCGGATGTCGCCGACGGCTCGTTCACCGGCACCGTCGCCGACGAGGACGTGCACACCGCCCTGGAGCGGGGGCTGCTGGAGCGGCTCGGCCCGGACCTCGGGGGCAAGCTGCGGGCCGGCCGGTCGCGCAACGACCAGGTCGCCACGCTCTTCCGGATGTACCTGCGCGACCACGCCCGGATCATCGGCGCGCTGGTCGCCGACCTCCAGGAGGCGCTGGTGGGGCTCGCCGAGGCCCACCCGGACGTCGCGATGCCGGGCCGCACCCATCTCCAGCACGCCCAGCCGGTGCTCTTCGCGCACCACGTGCTGGCGCATGTGCAGTCGCTGTCCCGGGACGCCGAGCGGCTGCGGCAGTGGGACGAGCGCACCGCCGTCTCCCCGTACGGCTCGGGCGCGCTGGCCGGCTCCTCGCTGGGCCTCGACCCGGAGGCGGTCGCCGCGGACCTCGGCTTCGAGCACGGCAGCGCGGGGAACTCCATCGACGGCACGGCCTCCCGGGACTTCGTCGCCGAGTTCGCCTTCATCACCGCGATGATCGGCGTGAACCTCTCCCGGATCGCCGAGGAGGTCATCATCTGGAACACGAAGGAGTTCTCCTTCGTGACCCTGCACGACGCCTTCTCGACCGGCTCGTCGATCATGCCGCAGAAGAAGAACCCGGACATCGCGGAGCTGGCCCGGGGCAAGTCGGGGCGTCTGATCGGCAATCTGACCGGGCTGCTGGCGACGCTCAAGGCGCTGCCGCTCGCGTACAACCGCGACCTGCAGGAGGACAAGGAGCCGGTCTTCGACTCCTGCGACCAACTGGAGGTACTGCTCCCGGCGTTCACCGGCATGATGGCCACCCTGACCGTCAACCGCGAGCGGATGGAGGAGCTGGCTCCGGCGGGCTTCTCGCTGGCCACCGACATCGCGGAGTGGCTGGTCAAGCAGGGCGTGCCGTTCCGGGTGGCGCACGAGGTCGCGGGCTCTTGCGTCAAGGAGTGCGAGGCGCACGGCATCGAGCTGGACGAGCTCACCGACGAGCAGTTCGCCAAGATCTCCCCCCATCTGACCCCCGAGGTCCGCGGCGTGCTCAACGTCCCCGGCGCGCTCGCCTCGCGCAGCGGCCGCGGCGGCACCGCCCCCTCGGCCGTGGCGGTCCAGCTCGCCGAGGTGCGGGCCGATCTGGTCGAGCAGCAGGAGTGGGCGGCGGCCAAGCAGCCGCGGTAGGCAGGACAGGCAGCCGGCGACGGCCCGTACCCGGAAGTGACCGGGTACGGGCCGTCGGCGTTCCTGGGTGCTCCGGGGCCGCTCCGTCCGCCGCGAGACGCGGAGAGCGCACCACCCTTGTGTGAGACATTGGTGTCTCATTCGGTTAGTGTGTGTCTCATGGCCGTGGATCGTGCACACGTACTCAAGGAAGCCGCCGCGCTGCTCACCCGCCGGGCGACGACGTCGATGGACGAGATCGCCCGCGCCGCCGGTATCAGCCGCGCCACCCTGCACCGGCACTTCGCCGGGCGGGACGCCCTGATCAGAGCCCTGGAGGAACACGGGATCGCGCAGTTCGCGCAGGCCATGGACGCCGCGCGGCTGGACCAGGACGACGCGGCCCGGGCCCTGCGCCGGCTGATCGCCGAAGCCGAGCCGGTCGCCGCCGTACTCGCCTTCCTCTTCACCGAGAACCAGCTCTTCGAGGGCGGCGAGATCAACGCCGGCTGGGCGGAGCTCGACGCGCGGATCACCGCCCTCTTCCGCCGCGGCCAGGAAGAGGGCGACTTCCGGGTCGAACTGAGTGCCGCCTGGCTCACCGAGGCGTTCTACGGCCTGATCGGCGCCGGTGCCTGGGCCGTGCACGAAGGGCGGGTCGCCCGCAACGACCTCAACCACTCGATCGCCGAGCTGCTGCTCGGCGGCATCCGACGGAGCATGGAGAAATGACCGAGACCATAGCGTCAGGACGGGCCGGTTCGGCCCATGTGGACGACCAACCCCGCCCGGGCCGCTGGCTCGCGCTCGCCGTCCTCGTCCTGGCCGTACTCCTCGTCGGCGTCGACGCCACGGTCCTCGGCCTCGCCACCCCCTTCCTCAGCGAGGACCTGCGCCCCACCGGGCCCCAGCTGCTGTGGATCGGTGACATCTACTCCTTCGTCATCGCTGGCCTGCTGGTCTCCATGGGCAGCCTCGGCGACCGCATCGGCCGCAAGAAGCTGCTGCTGATCGGCTCCGTCGCCTTCGGCGCCATGTCGGTGCTCGCCGCCTACGCCACCAGCCCGGAGATGATGATCGTCGCGCGGGCGCTGCAGGGCGTGGCCGGTGCGACGCTGATGCCGTCCACCCTCGCGCTGATCCGCAACCTCTTCCACGACCCCAGGGAGCGGAGCCTGGCCATCGGCATCTGGGGCGCGATGGCCTCGGCCGGCATGGCCGTCGGGCCGGTCCTCGGCGGCTTTCTGCTGGGGCACTTCTGGTGGGGTTCGGTCTTCCTGATCAACCTTCCGGTGATGGCGCTGCTGGTGGCCGTCGGCGCCAAGGTGATCCCGGAGTCGCGCAACCCGGACCCCGGACCCTGGGACATTCCCAGCGTGCTGCTGGCCCTGGTGGGCATGGTCGCCGTCGTCTACGCCGTCAAGGAGGCGGCGGCGGTGGGCTACCGCTGGGAGATCGCCGTGGCGGCCGTCGTCGGTGTGCTCGCACTGTTCGTGTTCGTCCGCCGGCAGCTCACCCTCGCCTCGCCGCTGCTGAACATGAAGCTCTTTCACCACCGGGGGTTCACCGGGGCGGTGCTGGCGGATCTGCTGACCATCCTCGGCCTGTCCGGGCTGGTCTTCTTCCTCTCCCAGTTCCTCCAGATGGTGCAGCAGCGCTCACCGCTGAACGCCGGGCTGGTCGAACTCCCGGCCGCGGTCGGTGCGGTGGGCGCCGGTCTGGCCGCCGGATGGGTCGCCCGGCGGCTGTCCGTACGGATCGTGGTGGCCGGCGGGCTGGCCATGGTCGGGCTCTCGCTCGTCGGCTGCACCACGCTGCACGCCGACACCGGCACCGCGGCGATGTGCGTGATCCTCTTCGTCGTCGGCGTCGGCGCCGGCTTCTCGTTCACCGTCACCGCCGATGTGATCCTCTCCAGCGTGCCCAAGGAAGAGGCGGGCGCCGCCTCCGCGGTCTCCGAGACGGCCTACGAACTGGGCGCCGCGCTCGGCATCGCCCTGCTCGGCTCCATCGTCACCGGCATCTACCGGGGCTTCGCCACCCCGCCCGGCGTGCCCGAAGGCTCCGCCGACGCCGCCCGCGAATCGCTCGGCGGCGCCGTCGAGACCTCCGGCCAGCTGCCCGCCGACCAGGCCTCGGCGCTGCTGGGCGCCGCCCAGGACTCGTTCGTGGACGGTGTGGACGTCGCCGCCGGAGTGGCCGCGGTGGTGCTGCTGGGCGCGGCGGCCGCCGCCTGGTTCCTGCTCCGCGGCCAGGAGCTGGCGGACGGCCCGGCCGCCGCCGAGGCCGCCGACCTCCCCGCCGCCCAGACGCCGCGCGGCTGATCGACCGTCACCGCGAACGGCGCGGCCTACGGCCGATCCGCCGGATGGCGGGCGCGCGCCCGGCCCCAGGGCGTGTCCTGTGGATCACGTCGCCCCGCACCCGCGATGATCAACAGGACACGCCCTGGGGGCGACTGTCCCCCGCCCGTTCACGCCCGGTACGCGCCTTGGTGACCGGCCGTCCCGCGCGGCTCGGTTGACTCTCCGGTCGTCCCCCTACGGACGGCCCGCTCAGGAGAGTGACGCAGTGCGCGACATCGGACGACGGTCCTTCTTCACCGCCGCGGGGGCTCTGGCCACCGCGAGCGCCATCGGCAGCGACGCCTACGCCACCGGCCACGCCCGCGACGCGGGTACCGCCGACGAGTACGTGGACGTCCAACTCCTCAACATCACCGATCTGCACGGCTATCTGCAGGGCGCGCCCGGCGCCCACTCCGTCATCACCGGCGCCGGCGGCAAGCAGTACACCGTCGGCGGCGTGGCCTACATGGCGGCTCACCTGGAACGGCTGCGCGACGGCCGTCGCAACTCCCTGTTCTTCGCACCCGGCGACCTCTTCTCCGGCTGGGAGTTCGACGCCGCCGCCTTCGCCGACGAGCCCACCATCGAGGCGCTCAACGCCATGGGCATGGACTTCGCCTCGGCCGGCAACCACGAGTTCGACAAGTCGGCGACGTTCCTGACGTCGCACATGGAGGACGGCGACGGCTTCCCGGTCGTCGGACGCGACGACGACTTCGAGGACTCCACCGGCCGCCGGTTTCAGGGCGCGAAGTTCCCGTACTACAGCGCCAACATCGTGTGGAACGCCAGCGGCGAACTCGTCCTGCCGCCGTACAACATCGAGTACGTGGACGCCGGCGGCGGCCGCCGGCTGCCGGTCGGCTTCATCCATCTGACCGCCATCGGCACCGAGTCCTTCCCCGGCTCCTACCAGCCCGGACTGCGCACCCTGGACGAGCTGGAGACCGCCAACCGCTGCGCCCGGGCGCTCAAGTCGCGAGGCGTCAACGCGATCGTCCTCAGCGTGCACGACGGCGCGGTGGCCGGCAGCGACTTCTCCAGCGGCAAGAACCCCTCGGGGCCCGCCTACGAACTGGCCCTGCGCGCCTCCCCGGACATCGACGCCATCGTCACCGGCCACTGGCACAACGCCTTCACCATGATGCTGCCCGACCCCGAGGGCACCCCCCGCCCGTTCGTCGAGGCCGGCTGCTACGGCCAGCTCGTCAACGAGATCAACCTGCGCCTCGACCCGGACACCGGAGCGGTGATCCGGGAGCTGACCACCTCCGTCAACCACCCCAACACCCGTGATGTGACACCGGACCCGGAGCTGCGGTCGATCGCCGCGTACTGGGCGAACTACGGCTCCCGGCGCGCCAGCAGCAGGGTCGGGACCCAGACCGGCTCCTTCACCCGGCGGCGCAACGCGGTGGGGGAGTCCACCATGGGCAACCTCGTCGCCGACTGGGCCCTGTGGGCGGGCCGGCAGCCGCTCGGCCCGATGGACGACCCCGCCGACCACCCCAACACCCCCGCGGAACTCGCCGTCATCGCGGTCGCCCCCCGCGTCGGGCAGGCCGTGATCGCCGGCGATCTGATCCGCGACGAGGCGGCGGACGGCGCCGTCACCTTCGGGCAGGCCTGGAACGCCGTCGGCTTCGGCGACCCCATCATGACCGTCACCGTCACCGGCCGGCAGATCCACGACGCGCTGGAGGAGCAGTGGGCGCCGACCACCGGCGGCAGCCTGGGCTTCTCGCCGCTGGCGGTCTCCGGCAACGTGCGCTACACCTTCGACGCCGCGGGCAAGGTCGGCCGGCGGATCGACCCGGCCGAGGTGTTCATCGACGGTGCCGCACTCGACCTCGGCCGCCGATACCGGCTGGCCGCACCCTCGTACACCCTCATCAACCAGGACGGCTTCAGCGCCTTCACCGGGTTCACCGCACCGGTCCGGCACACCCGCGACTTCGAGAGCTTCATCACCTTCGTGCGCACCAGGGAGCTGCTGGAGCCCGCGCCGCTGAACCGGGTCTCGGCCAGGAACACCCAGGCGCCCGGCGCCCGTACCGGCGAGGTCGCCCAGCGCCGGCAACTCCTCCACGACAGCAGCCTGGTACCGCGGCCCGAGGTGGCGCTGCGCACCGCGCGGACCGGCGGCACCGAGGGCCAGCGCGCGCACCGCGACTTCCGGGTCCCCTGCTGACCGGCGCGGGCCCGGACAGCGCAACGGGCCCCGTCCGAGGATCGGATGGGGCCCGTCGCGCGGTGGCCGGCCGACGGCTCAGGCGGCCCTGGCCTTGGTGGCGTACATGTCGACGTACTCCTGGCCGGACAGCTCCATGACGTCGCTCATCACCTCGTCGGTGACGGCCCGCAGGACGTAGCGGTCGCGGTCCATGCCGTCGTAACGGGAGAAGTCCAGCGCCTCACCGAAGCGGACGGTGACCGGGGCGATGCGCGGAAGGCCCTTGCCGCCGGGCTGCACCTTGTCCGTACCGACCATCGCGAACGGGACGACGGGCGCGCCGGTCATCAGGGCGAGCCGGGCGATGCCCGTACGGCCGCGGTAGAGACGGCCGTCGGGGGAGCGGGTGCCCTCGGGGTAGATGCCGAAGGCCTTGCCCTGCTCCAGGATGCGGCGGCCGGTCATCAGGGCCGCCACACCGCCGTGGCCGCCGTCCCGGTCCACCGGGATCATGCCGGCGCTGGTGAAGAACCAGGCCATCAGGCGGCCCTTGAGGCCCTTGCCGGTGACGTACTCGTCCTTGCCGATGAAGTAGACCGGGCGCTTGACGATCAGGCACAGGAACAGCGAGTCGATGAAGGTGACGTGGTTGCCGGCCAGGATCACCGGCCCGGTCGCCGGAATGCGCTCCATGCCCTCGACCCGGGGGCGGTACAGGACACGCATGACGAATCCAAGGATCGCCTTCAGCACAATGCGGGACAACGGGCCCTCCGGGTCGTGGCTGGTCAATGTCGAGCGGGAGCAGAACTCTGCAGCCCAGGACCATACTCGCGGGTTACTCCCGCGCGCACATCGGGTTCATGAGGTCGATACGCACAGTTGACTCACGGTTGACGTGTGTTACCACCATGTTCCCCCCGAAGTCGGCGTGCGTCTCCCCGGCATGACCCGTCCGTGCTTACGATCGGCCCGGTTCCGCGGGCAGGTGCGCAACACGCCTTGACGCATCCCGGAAAACACCCGGAAGCACCCGGAACCCCACCAAAGAACGCGAAACAAGGAGCGTGGGTATGCACAAGCGGCAGCAGCCGGGACGTCGGACGGTGCTGGGGGCGGCGGCCGCCCTCGGCGCGGGGGCGGCGGTGTTCGGCGGGGCCGGCCAGGCGAGCGCGAGCGGGCGCGACGGCACGGCCGGGGAGCGGCTGCCGGTCCCGTTGGTCGTCGGCCACCGCGGCGCCTGCGGCTACCGTCCCGAGCACACCCTCGGCTCGTACCAACTGGCCCTCGACATGGGCGCGGACGTCATCGAGCAGGACCTCGTCCCCACCAAGGACGGGCATCTGGTCTGCCGGCACGAGAACGACATCACGGCCACCACCGATGTCGCCGACCGCCAGGAGTTCGCCGGCCGTAAGACCACCAAGACCGTCGACGGCAAGAAGCTCACCGGCTGGTTCACCGAGGACTTCACGCTCACCGAGCTGAAGACCCTGCGCGCCAAGGAGCGCATACCGGACGTCCGCCAGCACAACACCCTCTATAACGGACACTGGGAGGTGCCCACCTTCGAAGAGGTCCTCCAGTGGGCCGAGCGCGAGGGGCGCAGGCGCGGCCGTCACATCTGGCTCTACATCGAGACCAAGCACCCCACCTACTTCCGCAAGCTGGGCCTGGGCATCGAGGAGCCGCTCGCCAAGTTGCTGCGCCGGTACGGGCGGCACCTCACGCACTCCCCGAACTTCCTGCAGTCCTTCGAACCCAGCAGCCTCCAGCGGCTCGGCAAGCTGGGCCTGCGCTGCCCGAAGGTCCTCCTGCTCGACGAGCCGACCGTCAGGCCCTGGGACTTCGTGGAGGCCGGTGACCCGCGCACCACGGCCGATCTGCTCAAGCCCGAGGGGCTCAAGTGGGTCTCCGGCTTCGCCCAGGGCATCGGCCCCTGGCTGCCGCAGATCATCGCGCAGGACGACCAGGGCAAGCTCGGCAAGCCCACCACCCTCGTCCGCGACGCGCACGCCGAGGGCCTGGTCGTCCACCCGTACACGCTGCGCAACGAGAACAGCTTCCTGCCACTGGACTTCCAGGTAGGCAAGGACCCCGCCGCGTACGGCCGCTCCCTCGACTACCTCAAGAAGCTCTTCGCGACCGGCATCGACGGGATCTTCTCCGACAACCCCGACACGGCGCTGCTGGCCGCCGAGGAGTTCCGCAAGCACTGATCTTGTTTTCGAAGGCGTTCGGCGCCTGACGGGCCGGCACCAGCACCCTGGATTCTCATTTGAGTTGGGAATGTCACAGGCGAGCTGGCTGCCGGTCCGTTCCGTTCGTCCCGATCGCCTGCGCAGAATGCTCACGGCGGCGATTGCCGCCGCCACATTCCGGGGAGTCCGGAAGTCAGGGCACCACGTCCGGGCGCACCCCTCTCACCCTCAGCGCGCCCGGGCCAACCGACAAGGGGAGGCATACGGGCATGGGCACGAGTGTGACCATCTCTGCGGCGACCGACCAGGACGCCGAGCAGATCCTCAAACTGCAGTACCTCTGCTACCAGACGGAGGCCGCGCTGTACGACGACTACGGCATCGAGCCGCTCACCCAGACCCTGCAGGCGCTGCGCGCCGAACTGAGCGAGGGCTGCGTCGTGGTGGCCCGGCTCGGCCAGGAGGTGGTCGGCTCCGTGCGCGGCACGGTCGACGCGGACGGCACCGCGCGGATAGCCAAGCTCATCGTGCACCCCCGGCTGCAGCGGCACGGCCTGGGCGGCCGGCTGCTGGCCGCGGTCGAGGAGCGGCTGGCCGCCGAGCGGGCGGCCCGGCGCTTCCAGTTGCTGACCGGCCACCGCAGCGAGCGCAACCTCCGGCTCTACCGCAGCCACGGCTACGCGCCGGTGGGCACCGAGCAGCTCACCCAGCGGCTGAGCATGGTCACCCTGGAGAAGGAGGCCGCGGCCGAGGCGTTCGCGGCCCAGGCCTAGCCCGACGGGAACGGGCCCGCGCGACGGCGGGCCCGTACACCGAAAACGCGGACGCCCTACGCGCGGCGCGCCCGGCGCAGCCACAGCATCCCGGTGACCGGCAGCAGGACGGGGATGAAGAGGTAGCCCATCCCGTAGTCCGACCAGACCGTGGCGTCCGGGAAGGCGGACGGCTCGATGAGCGTCCAGGTGCCCACGGTCAGCACTCCCACCAGCTCGGCGGCGCAGCACACCAGCGCCGCCCTGCGGGCCGCCTCCCCGCCGCGTACGAGCGAGTAGGTGATGAAGCCGTAGACCAGCCCGGCCAGCGCGGACAGGGTGTACGCGAGCGGGGCGCGGTCGAAGTCCGTGGCGATCTGGACGGCGGAGCGCGACACCGCGCCGACGACCATCACGCCGTACAGCCAGACCAGCAGGATGCCCGGGCCGCCGATCAGCTTCCGGCGGGTGCGCGGCGCGCCCTCCTCGGCGGCGTGGTCGGTCGCCGTCACCTCAGCCTCCCCAGATGTCGAACAGGCGCACTTCGAGCACGGCCAGGACCACGCCGCCCGCGGCGACCGTCGCCGAGCCCCAACGGGTGCGCTCCGCAAGGGACATGAACCCCGCCGCCGGAATGCAGGCGAAGGCGCCGAGCAGATACGCCACGAAGATCGTCGTGCCCTGCTCCGGCTTCTCGCCGCGCGCCAGCTGGACGATGCCGATGATCAGCTGGACCACGGCGAGCAGCGTCACCACGGCCATGCCGATGAAGTGCCAGTCCTTGGTCTGCTGGTCTCGGTAGGCGGCGAAACCGCACCAGGCGGCGAGCGCGAGCGCGGCGACGCTGGTCGCGACCGTCAGGGCATCAAGCATGCGCAGACCCTATTACGGGCCAAAAGACCCGATGCGCCCACCCCCGGGGTCGCCCGTAGGCTCGGGCACCATGAAGATTCACGCGGACGCCCTCCTCTTCGACAACGACGGCACACTGATCTCCTCCATCGAGTCCGTGAACCGCTGCTGGACCCGGTGGGCCGGGGAGTACGGCATCACCGCCGAGGAGTTCGCCCGCATCGAGCTGCACGGCCGCCCGGCGGTCGAGGTCGTCGCCGATCTGCTGCCCGCGGACCAGGTTCCGGCGGCGCTGGCCCGGATCGAGCAGCTGGAGGTCGAGGACGTCGCCGGGGGAGTGGTGCGGCTGCCCGGTACCCGCGCGCTGCTGGAGAGCCTGCCCGCCGAGCGGTGGGCCGTGGTCACCTCCGCCACCCTGCGGCTGGCCGAGGCCCGGCTGGCGCAGGCCGGCATCCGTCCCAAGACCCTGATAGCCGCCGACGACGTCCGCCGCGGCAAGCCGGACCCGGAGCCGTACCTGCTCGCGGCCGAGCGGCTCGGCGTGGACCCGGCCCGCTGCGTGGTCTTCGAGGACGCGCCGGCCGGGCTGGCGGCGGGCCGCGCGGCGGGGATGGTGACCGTGGCGTTGACCACAACGCACCGGGCCGACGAGCTGTCCGCCGATGTCCTGGTTCCGGACCTTTCGGCGATATCCGCGCAGGCCACGGACCGGGCGGTGGAGATCACCGTCGCGCCGTGAGCGGCTGTCCAAGGACCGATCAAGCCCGTCCGGTATACGGACACGCTTGATCGGTCCATACCGCCGTCTGGTTTACTTGCCGCCATGACCACGACGAGCTGCCGCACCCCTGCGACCGAGGCGAAAATGACGCCCGGTGCTCGTTGCATGTGTCGAATGTGTGACTGCTGAGGGCCCCCGCCTGTGTCTCGCGCCCCGAAGCGAGGCCCTGCCGCCATGAGCCGTACGTCGATCCCCGACGCTCTCGGCCGCCCCGCGTCACCGGAACCCGGAGCCGGGCCCTCGCGCCCGCCGCCGCTCCCCGTTCCCCCCTGCCGCACTCGCAAGAATGCCCCGTGCCCGGCGGGCGAGCCGCCGAGCACTCGACAGTGACGGAATTCCCTGTGATCACCACAACGGGCCTGAGCAAGGTCTACCGTTCAGGCGACCGCGAAGTCACCGCCCTGGACGGCGTCGATCTGCACGTCCGCGAGGGCGAGGTGTACGGCGTCATCGGCCAGAGCGGCGCCGGTAAGTCCACCCTCATCCGCTGCCTGAACCTCCTGGAGCGCCCCACCTCCGGCACGGTCACCGTCGCCGGCCAGGAACTGACGTCCATAGCCGGGCGCGGCCGGCGCGCGAGCGCCCAGCTCCGCGCCGCCCGCAGCCACATCGGCATGGTCTTCCAGCACTTCAACCTGCTGTCCTCGCGCACCGTCCAGGACAACGTCGAACTGCCGCTGGAGATCCTCAAGGTCGACCGCGCCGAGCGCTCCCGCAAGGCCCTGGAGCTGCTGGACCTGGTGGGCCTGGCCGACAAGGCCAAGGCCTACCCCGCCCAGCTCTCCGGCGGCCAGAAGCAGCGCGTCGGCATCGCCCGCGCACTGGCCGGCGACCCCAAGGTGCTGCTCTCCGACGAGGCCACCAGCGCCCTGGACCCGGAGACCACCCGCTCCATCCTGACGCTGCTGCGCGACCTCAACCGCAAGCTGGGCCTGACCATCGTCCTGATCACGCACGAGATGGACGTGGTCAAGACGATCTGTGACTCGGCCGCGCTGATGAAGAACGGCCGGGTCGTCGAGCAGGGCACGGTCGCCGAACTCCTGGCCACGCCCGGCTCGGAGCTGGCCCGGGAGCTGTTCCCGGTCGGCGGCGAGCCCTCGACCGACCAGAGCACCGTCGTCGACGTCACCTTCCACGGCTCCGCCGCCACCCGCCCGGTCATCTCCGAGCTGTCGCGCACCTACAACGTCGACATCTCGATCCTCGGCGCCGCCATGGACACCGTCGGCGGCAAGCAGATCGGCCGGATGCGCATCGAGCTGCCCGGCCCCTTCGAGGAGAACGTCGTGCCCATCGGCTTCCTGCGCGAGCAGGGCCTGCAGGTCGACGTCGCCGGCGTGGCCGGCGAGACCGGTTCCCCGGCGATCCCGGCGCCCGCCGCCGAGCTGGACAAGGAAGGTGCCAAGTGAGCTGGAACGAGATGCAGCCACTGCTCTACGACAACACGCTCGACACCCTCTTCATGGTGTGGTGGTCGACGTTCTACGCGGTGCTCTTCGGCATCCCGGTCGGGGTGCTGCTGCATCTGACCGACCGCGGCGCCATCCTGCAGAACGTCGTGGTGAACAAGGTCCTCGGCGCGATCGTGAACATCGGACGGTCCTTCCCGTTCCTGATCCTGATCGTCGTACTGATCCCCTTCACCCGGCTCGTCGTCGGCGTCTCCATCGGCCCCACCGGCGCGGTCGTCCCGCTCGCGATCGCCGCCATCCCGTTCTTCGCCCGGCTGGTCGAGGCCGCGCTGCGCGAGGTCGACCACGGGCTGATCGAGGCGGCCCAGGCGATGGGCGGCGGCACCTGGACCATCGTCTTCAAGGTGCTGCTGCCGCAGGCGCTGCCCGCGCTGGTCGCGGCCGTCACCACCACCGTCATCACGCTGATCGGCTACTCCGCGATCGCGGGTGCGGTCGGCGGCGGCGGCCTGGGCAACCTCGCCTACACCTACGGCTACCAGCAGTACGAGACCGCGCTGATGATCACCACCGTCGTGGAGCTGATCGTCCTCGTCACGCTCGTCCAGCTGCTCGGTGACCTGGTCGTCCGCCGGCTCGCCCGGCGCGGCGCCCGCGCCTCCTCCGTACGCGTCGGCCTGCGCCGCGCCCGCACCGAGGAGCCGGCGGCCGCCACCGAGGCCGCCTGACCCCCGCACCACCAGCACCACCCAGGAGCCCGGACCCTTTGCCGGGCGGACATCACACGGGAACCCCGTTCGTGAACAGGAAAGAGGCACTCTTCGTGCGTAACACCATCAAGATCACCGTGGCCGTCGCCGCCGCTTCCGCCGTCGCTCTCGGCGCGAGCGCCTGCTCCGCCCCCTCCGACACCACCGCCGGCGGCGACAAGGGCGACAAGAATGCCCCCCTCGTCGTCGCCGCGAGCCCCACCCCGCACGGCACCATCCTCGACTTCGTCAAGAACGAGCTGGCGGACAAGGCGGGCCTCAAGCTGGTCGTCAAGCCGTTCAACGACTACAAGATCCCCAACAAGGTCACCGACGACGGCCAGGTCGACGCCAACTTCTTCCAGCACAAGCCGTTCCTGGACACCTTCAACAAGGAGAACGGCACGCACATCGTGCCCGTCCAGAACGTCCTCATCGAGCCGCTGGGCATCTACTCCAAGAAGATCGACAAGCTCTCGGACCTGAAGTCCGGCAGCACCGTCTCGGTCCCCAACGACCCGTCCAACGAGGGCCGTGCGCTCAAGCTGCTCGCCGACAACGGCGTGATCACCCTCAAGCCCGGCGTCGGCTCGGAGGCCAAGCTGACCGACGTCAAGGACGACAAGGGCATCAAGATCACCGAGCTGGAGGCCGCGCAGACCGCGCCGCGCATCGACGACGTCGACGCCGCGATCATCAACGGCAACTTCGCCATCGGCGCCCACCTCAAGCCCTCCAAGGACGCCCTGGCCGTGGAGAGCGCGAAGGACAACCCGTACGCGAACTTCCTCGCCGTCAAGAAGGGCAACGAGAACGACCCGCGGATCAAGAAGCTCGCCAAGCTCCTGAACTCCCCCGAGGTCAAGAAGTTCATCGAGGACAAGTACAAGGACGGCTCGGTCATCCCGGCGTTCGGACCCGCGAAGAGCTGACACGTCCTGACGGGCGGATGTGCCCTGAGGGGTTGAATGCCCTGAGGGGCTGAAAGGCCCTGCGGGGTTGCAATGCGCTGAGGGGCTGAGGTGGGCTAAGGGGCTGAAGTGGGCTGAGGGGGCGGGCCTGGTTTTCCCCTAGTTCCGCCTCGTCTAGTTCCCCCTCGTCAGTTCCCCGCGTTTTTTCCCCTCCGCCCACCCCCCTTACAGGGGGGTGGGCGGGTGTGGTGGAGAGGTCCTGCTACGGCGCGAGCAGAAGCAGCGGCGAGGTCCCGCGCACCACCGCGCCCGCCCCGGCCCCTCGCCCACGGCCGAGCCCGGCCCTTCGCCCACGGCCGAGCCCGGTCCTTCGCCCACGGCCGAGTCCGGCCCCTTGCCCACGGCCGAGCCCAGCCCCTCGCTCACCGCCGAGCCCGGTCCACGCCGGCGCCGGCAACCGCTCCACCGCAGGTCACCGCACGGATGCCGGTGCGTGGACGATCTTTCGGTCCCCGGACCCGCGCCGACGCGCGGCCGGGGACCGCGCGCGTGGCACACCCGCAGCCCGATGCTGCATGCTGGTGCATTCATACGGTCAAAACGGCCCGTGACCTCGCGGTCGACAGTCCGCGACGTCCCGGAGCACCAGGTCAACGGCGTTGGAGCAGCGGCATGACATCCACCTTTCCGGACATCTCCATCAGCACCGACCGGCTGGTGCTGCGCCCGTTCGAAGAGGCCGACGTGCCCGCCCTCGCCGAGATGATGACCGACGAGCTGGTCACCTCCTGGACCGCGCTGCCGCACCCGTACACCACCGCCGACGCCCGCGCCTGGGCCACCGGCGAAGCCGCCGCCGTACGCACCGAAGGCCGCGGTATCGCGCTGGCCGTCACCGAGTTCCTCACCCAGCGGCTGGTCGGCACCGTCCACCTCGACCACACCGACTGGCGGGTCCGCAGCACCGAGATCGCCTATGTCACCGCCGCCTGGGCACGCGGCGAGGGCTACGCCTCGGAGTCCGTCCTCGCGGTCGCGCAGTGGCTCTTCCAGGACCAGCGGTTCGAACGCCTGGAGCTGCGCACCGCCGCCGACAACACCGCCTCCCAGCAGGTCGCCCAGAAGATCGGCTGCATCAGCGAGGGAGTGCTGCGCAACGCCTGGATAGCCCGCAGCCGCACGGAGGACGGCGGCTGGACGGACATCCGTACCGATCTGATCGTGTGGAGCCTGCTGCCCGAGGACCTCGACGGGGTCCCCGGCCGGATGGCCGATGCGAACGGATTCACCTACCCCGAGTGGAACTGACCCCGCGCCGCGCCGGGCTCCCCGCCCCACGGGGTACTCTCGCCGTGCCGCGCACCCGCGCGACCAGCGCGGACCCGCGCACCACGGCGGCACCACCACCGGCCCGCGGCGACCCCGCGGCCACTTCGCCGCCGCACCTGCCCGCGTACCCACAGCAGCCCCAGGAGACTGACGAGCATGGCCGACCGGGTCACGGTGATCGGATGGGACGGCTCCCCGCTGACCGACGCCGCCCGCTCCGCCCTCGGCGCCGCCACGCTGGTGGCCGGCGCCGCCCACCACCTCGCACTGCCCGAAGTCCCGCCGAACGCCGAACGGATCCGGCTCGGCAGCGTGACCCTGGCCGCCCGCCGGATCGCCCAGCACCGCGGCACCGCCGTCGTGCTCGCCGACGGCGACCCCGGCTTCTTCGGCGTCGTACGCACCCTGCGCGCACCCGAGCACGGGCTGGAAGTGGAAGTGGTGCCGGCCGTCTCCTCCGTCGCGGCCGCCTTCGCACGGGCCGGTATGCCCTGGGACGACGCCCAGATCGTCGTCGCCCACAGCCGCGACCTGCGCCGCGCGGTGAACGTCTGCCGCGCCCACACCAAGGTGGCGGTGCTCACCTCGCCCGGAGCCGGTCCCGCCGAACTCGCCCTGCTGCTCGGCGGCGTCCACCGCACCTTCGTCATCTGCGAGGACCTGGGCACCGACCGGGAGCGGGTGACGGTCCTCACCTCCGACAAGGTCGCCGACCACGTCTGGCGCGACCCCAACGTCGTCATCGTCGTCGGCGGCGCGCCCGGCGGCGCCGCCACCCAGGGGACCGGCTGGATCGCCGGCCACGAGGTCGGCCATCCCACCGGACCGCGCGGCTGGGGGCTGCCGGCCCACGCCTACGGAGGGGCCCTGGGCGAGGGTGAGTCCCTCCAGCTGCGCACCGCCCAACTGGCGCGCCTCGGACCGCAGGTGGGCGACCTGGTCTGGGACATCGGCACCGGCAGCGGAGCCGCCGCGGTGGAGGCCGCGCGCTTCGGCGCCGCGGTCATCGCGGTGGACGCCGACCCGGACGCCTGCGAGCGCACCGCCGCTGTCGCCCGCCGCCACGGCGTTCAACTCCAGGTCGTGCACGGCCGGGCGCCGCATGTCCTGGAGGACCTCCCCGAGCCCGACGTGGTGCGGGTCGGCGGCGGGGGAGCGGAGGTCGTCACGGCCTGCGCGGACCGCCGTCCCGAACGGATCGTCACCCACGCCGCCACCCGCGACGAGGCCGAATCGCTCGGCCGGGTGCTGGCGGACGGCGGCTATGAAGTCGAGTGCGCCCTGCTGCAGTCCGTGGACCTGGACACCTCCGCCTGGGTCGAACGCGAGCGGTCCGTGGTGTTTTTGGTCTGCGGGTATCGCGTTCCTCACCCGTGACCAGCGCGGCAACCCGCGCGAGGTAGGCTGGCGGATCGTTGCGCCGCCGTTCCGCGTTGGGCTTCGTACGCCAATATCCGGAAATTGCCGTGGTTTTGGATGAATATGAAGCTGTGGAGAGCGGACGTGCCGCGAGGCGTGCTCGCTCGTTCTAGCTATCGGGGCGTCGGCGCGCCCCGGTCGAGCGCGTCGCACGAGCGGTTGGAAGGAGCACTACCAATGGGCGAGGGGTACGCATGACCGACACCGGCCAGGTCCCGGGCGAGGGACTGCCGGAGAGCGCAGGCGGACATCCCGGGCAGCCGCAGCCGGCGGCCGCTCCTTCCCCTGCCGACCCCGGACCGACGGAGCTGCCGGGCATGGTGACCCCTCCGGGTGAATACCCCTACCTCGACCAGACCGACGGCGTCGTCGAGGACGACGATCTGCTGCTGATGCCGGGTGCCCAGGGCGCCTGGAGCGAGCAGCCGGCACCGCTGCCGCCGGAGACCCACCAGGGCGCGGCCCCGCAGCCGCAGCACGCGCCGCCGTTCGACCCGACCGCGCAGCCGGCCGCCGGCTACGAGCCGATGCCCGCCCAGGCCGGCGACCACGAGAGCGGCGGCCGGGACTCCGGTTCGGTCGACCTCAGCGCCGTCCGCATTCCCCAGCCCGCCGCCCCGCCGCCGCCGGACCGCGCCCGTGCGACGGCGTCGCCGGCGCGCCGTCCGCTGCACATGGGCCCGCCCGTCCCCGACGCGACCGGCGGCGTGGTCCGTTCGCTCGCCGACCGCGGCCCCGCCGAGACCCCGGCGCAGAGCGCCGCGCGGCACGTCGGCGTGCCGACCGGCGGCCCCGAGTACTTCGACGCCCCGGCCGAGGCCCCCGAGGCCGCTCCGGGCGAACAGCCGGTGCCCGGCGCGCCGGTGCCCGACGGCCAGCCGTACGCGGAGCAGCCCGTCGGCGAGCCGACGCCCGGTCAGGCCTTCGCGGTGCCGCCGCACGGTGAGCAGCCCTACGGTGGCGGGCCCGGCGGCGCGCCTGCCTACGGTGGGCAGTTGTCCGCGGAGCAGACCTATGGGGCCGCGGGTCAGGGCCCGTTGCCCGGTCCGCAGCTCGGCGAGATCCCTTCGCAGATCCCGCAGTGGGGCCAGGCGCCGGCCGAGGCCGTCGCGGCTCCGGTTGCGGAAACGGTCGCCCCCGCTGACGCCGCCGTCCCCGCCGACGCCGCCGTGCCGGCCGGCGAGGCCGTCCAGCCGGTCGCACAGGACGTGCCGTCGCCCGCCGGACCGGCGCCGGCGGCGCCCCTGCCGGCGCCCGCCGAGGACGGTGCGCAGCCCGGCGACGCGGCCGTGGTCGCGGACACTGCCGGTGCCGAGGCCGCCGCGGCCGAAGCGGTGCCGGCCGCCGCGCCGGTCGAGGCGCCGGGGGAGCCGCAGGACGTGGCCGCGGCGACGCTGCCCGACGCGGTGCCGCCCGGTCAGGACGGACCGGCCGCCGTGGAAGCGGCTGTCGCGGACGCCGTGGCCGCGGACGCCGTCGCGGCGGAGGCGCCGACCGCCGATGCCGTGGCGCCGGACGTGCCCGCGCCCCACGCCCCGGCTCAGGAGGCGCCCGTCCAGCAGGCCCCCGCACCGGACGCGCCCGCGCCCGCGGCTGCCCAGCAGCCCGAGGCGGCCGCCGCCGAGGGCGAGCCGCAGCCCGTGGACCAGCAGCAGCCCGCCGAGGAGAGCGCGGAGCCGGCACCGCCCACCCCCGAGGCCGTCGAGGCTCCCGTCGCGGACGTTCCGGCCGCGCAGCCCGTGGCGGAGCAGCCGCCCGCCGCAGAGCCGGACGCGCCGCAGGCCGCCCCCGAGGCCCCCGCCGCGCCGCAGGCCGCCGACCAGCCCCAGCCCGACCAGCCGGTCGCCCCGACCGCCGACGCCCCGCCGCAGCCCGAGGCCGCCGCCCCGGCCCAGGCCCCCGCGGACGCTCCCGAAGCCGCCGTCCCGGCGGCCGAGCCCGTGGCCGCCCCGGTCGCCGCACCGCAGGGCCCCGTCGCCATGCCCATGGCCGAGGACGCCGCGCCCGTGGACCAGACGGCCATAGAGCCGCCGCAGGCGCAGCAGCCGGCGGACGTACAGCCGCAGCCCGGCGCCCCCGAGGACCCCGTGGCGCAGCAGCCCGCCGAGGCGCTCGCGCCGGAGGCCGCGCCCCAGGGCGCCGACGCCCCCGACGAGCAGCAGCCGGCGGTTGCCGCCCCGGACGACCCGGCCGAGGCGGCCTCGGCCCCCGAGCCCGCCGCCCCCGCCGCGCACATCGAGGCCGACGGCCCCGCCGAGGCCACGACCACCGACGCGGCCGCCGCCGAGCCTGCGGCCGCCGCCGAGCCCGCGGCGGCCGCCGGGCCCACCCCGCCCGACGCCCCCGCCGAAGCGCCCGCCGACCCGCAGCCCGTGACCGTCCACATCCCCGCCCAGGCGTCCGGCGACCAGCCCGTCGCGCAGGTCGCGCCGCCGGCCACCGCGGACGACACCACCGGCCCCGCCGCGCCCGCGGCCGACGACCAGCCGGAGGCGGCCGTGCCCCCGCAGCCCGAGGCGACCGACGACGAGGCCCCCCGGCAGCAGGACGCCGCCGAACTCGTCCAGCTCGGCGAGGACCAGGACGACGACCAGCCGGAGGCGGCCGAGGCGGACCAGCCCGCGGCCGACGAGGCCCAGCCCGCCACGGCCCCCGCCGCCGGTTACGACGACTCCGAGCGCGCCGCCGTGCACCGCGTGATCCGCGAGCGCCGCGACATCCGCAACGGCTTCCGCGGCGACCCGATCCCCAACGAGGTGCTGCTGCGCGTCCTGGAAGCGGCGCACACCGCCCCCAGCGTCGGCCACTCCCAGCCCTGGGACTTCGTCGTCATCCGCTCGGCCGAGACCCGCGAGAAGATGCACCAGCTCGCCATGCGGCAGCGCGAGGCGTACGCCAAGTCGCTGCCCAAGGCGCGCGCCAAGCAGTTCCGCGAGCTGAAGATCGAGGCGATCCTCGAAACGCCGGTGAACATCGTCGTCACCGCCGACTCCACCCGCGGCGGCCGGCACACCCTCGGCCGGCACACCCAGCCGCAGATGGCCCCGTACTCCTCCGCGCTCGCGGTCGAGAACCTCTGGCTCGCCGCCCGCGCCGAGGGCCTGGGCGTCGGCTGGGTCAGCTTCTTCGACGAGCGGGAGATGGTCCGCGAGCTGGGCCTGCCCGAGCACCTCGAAGTCGTCGCCTACCTGTGCGTGGGATACGTCGACGAGTTCCCCGAGGAGCCCGAGCTGCTGCAGGCCGGCTGGTCCAAGCGCCGGCCGCTGTCCTGGGTCGTCCACGAGGAGACCTACGGCCGCCGCGCGCTGCCCGGCGAGAGCCCGCACGACCTCCTCCAGGAGACCCTGCAAGGCATCCGCCCGCTGGACGCCAAGGCGCTCGGCGAGGCCTGGGAGCGGCAGAAGCGGATGACCAAGCCCGCCGGCGCACTGGGCATGCTGGAGATCATCTCCGCGCAGCTGTGCGGCCTGTCCCGCAAGTGCCCGCCGCCGATCCCGGAGCCGGCCGCCGTCGCGATCTTCGCCGGCGACCACGGCGTGCACGCCCAGGGCGTGACCCCCTGGCCCCAGGAGGTCACCGGCCAGATGGTCGCCAACTTCCTGGGCGGCGGCGCGGTGTGCAACGCCTTCGCCAACCAGGTCGGCGCCGAGGTGTGCGTCGTGGACGTCGGAGTGGCCGGGGAACTCCCCGCCACGCCCGGACTGCTGCCGCGCAAGGTCCGCGCCGGCACCGCCGACTTCACGGCCGGCCCGGCGATGACGCAGGAGGAGGTCCTCAAGGCGATCGAGGTCGGCATCGAGACCGCCCGCGACCTCGTGGCGGCCGGCAACAAGGCGCTGCTCACGGGCGAGATGGGCATCGCCAACACCACCACCTCCGCCGCGCTGATCGCCGTCTACACCGGCGTCGACCCGGTCGAGGTCACCGGCCGCGGCACCGGCATCAACGACGAGACGCACGCCCGCAAGGTCGACGTGGTCCGCCGCGCCCTGGAGCTCCACCAGCCCGACCCGTCCGACCCGATCGGCGTCCTCGCCGCGATCGGCGGACTGGAGCACGCGGCCATGGTCGGCCTGATCCTCGGAGGCGCCTCGCTGCGCACACCGGTGATCCTGGACGGCGTCAGTGCCGGCGCCGCCGCCCTGGTGGCCCGCGCCATCGCACCCGAGGCACTGGCCGCCTGCATCGCGGGCCACCGCAGCGCCGAACCGGGCCATGTCGCGGCGCTGAACAAGCTGGGTCTGCGCCCGCTGGTCGACCTCGATCTGCGCCTGGGCGAGGGCACCGGCGCCCTGCTCGCCCTGCCCGTGGTCCAGAGCGCCGCCCGTGCCATGCACGAGGTCGCCACCTTCGACTCCGCCGGAGTGACGGAGAAGAGCTGAGCGGCGGCGGCCGGGACCGGCCGCCCCCGCATGACCCCCGGCCCGCAGCCCCATAGGCTGTGGGCCGGGGCCGTACCGCCCCCGTGGGCCGCATCACCCCCTGTCAGCCGCTCCGGAGCCGCAGCGACTGAGCTGGTCGTCGAACTCGTACCACCGCACAAGGAGCCGCACCGCCATGGCTGAGCACGCCGCCGAACACGCCGCCTACCCCGTCGGACTGCGGCTGTCCGGCCGCAGGGTGGTCGTCCTGGGGGCCGGGCAGGTCGCCCAGCGGCGGCTCCCCTCGCTCGTCGCCGCCGGCGCCGACGTCCTGCTCGTCTCCCCGTCCGCCACCCCGTCCGTCGAGGCGATGGCCGACGCCGGCGAGATCCGCTGGGAGCGCCGCCGCTACCAGGCCGGCGATCTCGCCGACGCCTGGTACGCGCTGATCTCCACCGACGACCCGCAGGCCAACGCCGCCGCGTCCCAGGAGGCCGAGGACCGCCGGGTGTGGTGCGTACGCGCCGACGACGCCGAAGCCGCCACCGCCTGGACGCCGGCCACCGGCCGCAGCGAGGGCGTGACCGTCGCCGTGCTCACCGGCCGCGACCCGCGCCGCTCCGCCGCCGTGCGCGACGCCATCGTCGAGGGCCTGCGCGACGGCAGCATCGCCGCCCCGCACCACCGCCGCCCGCACACGCCCGGCGTGGCACTGGTCGGCGGCGGCCCCGGCGACCCGGACCTGATCACCGTCCGCGGCCGCCGCCTCCTGGCCGAGGCCGACGTCGTCATCGCCGACCGCCTCGGCCCCCGCGACCTGCTCGCCGAACTCCCCCCGCACGTCGAGGTCATCGACGCCGCGAAGATCCCCTACGGTCGCTTCATGGCCCAGGAGGCCATCAACAACGCGCTGATCGAGCACGCCAAGGCGGGCAAGGCCGTGGTCCGCCTCAAGGGCGGCGACCCGTTCGTCTTCGGCCGCGGCATGGAGGAGGCCCAGGCGCTCGCCGAGGCCGGCATCCCCTGCACGGTCGTGCCCGGCATCTCCAGCACCATCTCGGTCCCCGGCGCCGCCGGCATCCCCGTCACCCACCGCGGCGTCGCCCATGAGTTCACCGTCGTCAGCGGCCATGTCGCCCCCGACGACGAGCGCTCGCTGGTCGACTGGTCCTCGCTCGCGAAGCTGCGCGGCACCCTCGTCGTCCTGATGGGCGTGGAGAACAGCGGCGCCATCGCGGCCAAGCTCATCGAGCACGGCCGCCCCGCCGGAACCCCGGCCGCCGTCATCCAGGAGGGCACCACCGCCACGCAGCGACGGGTGGACGCGACCCTGGCGACCCTGGGCGAGACCGTACGAGCCGAGGGCGTCCGCCCCCCGGCGGTCATCGTCATCGGCGACGTCGTCACCGTCGGCACCCCCGCTACCCACAGGTAACCGATCCCGCACGCGGCATTGGAACCTCGACACCGACAAGGCACTATCTCCCCGTGGCAGAAATCATCACCGTCGACGACCCGGACGACCCGCGGCTGGCCGACTACACCGGCCTGACCGACGTCGAACTGCGGCGCCGGCGCGAGCCCGCGGAAGGGCTCTTCATCGCCGAGGGCGAGAAGGTCATCCGGCGCGCCCGGCACGCCGGCTACGAGATGCGCTCCATGCTGCTCTCGGCCAAGTGGGTCGATGTCATGCGCGATGTCATCGACGAGGTCCCGGCTCCGGTCTACGCCGTCAGCCCCGACCTCGCCGAACGGGTGACGGGCTATCACGTGCACCGCGGGGCGCTGGCCTCCATGCAGCGCAAGCCGCTGCCCGCGGCCGGCGAGCTGCTCGCCGCCTCCCGCCGCATCGTGGTCATGGAAGCGGTCAACGACCACACCAACATCGGCGCGATCTTCCGCAGCGCCGCGGCCCTCGGCATGGACGCGGTGCTGCTCTCCCCGGACTGCGCCGACCCGCTCTACCGGCGCTCGGTGAAGGTCTCCATGGGCGCGGTGTTCTCCGTGCCGTACGCCCGTCTGGAGAGCTGGCCCCGCGATCTGTCCGTCGTACGGGAAGCGGGCTTCAAGCTGCTGGCGCTCACCCCGGCCGAGCAGGCCACCGCCATCGACGAGGCCGCCCCGCACACCCTGGAGCGCGCCGCCCTGATGCTGGGCGCGGAGGGCGACGGGCTGACCACCGGTGCCCTGCGGGCCGCCGACGAATGGGTCCGCATCCCGATGGCGCACGGCGTGGACTCGCTCAACGTCGGTGCGGCCGCAGCGGTGGCGTTCTACGCCGTGGCGACGGGCCGCCCGGCCTGACGGAAGGGCTGCCCGGCCTGTGGGAGGGGCCGGCCGTCTGACAGGAAGGACCGTCCGACGGGAATACCCCCCACCCCCACCCCGTTGTGGCCCGCAAGGGGCGCCCACATCCCCTAAGGGTTCTGTTCCCCCACCCCGTAGGGCCCCTCCGAGCCCCCCTGCACCGCGACCGGAACCGACCGTTCCACCCCCAGCGCGTGGGCCGGGCCCTGACACCCCTGGGCCGCCGCGATACCGAGCGCCACCAGCAGCGTCACCACCACGAACACGATGACCCGCTGGCGCAGCAGCCGCCGGTCGGGGCCGGGCCGGCGTCCGCCCGCGCCCGTGCGCACCGGGGTCCGCGCACCGTTCCGGCCGGTGGGCCGTGCTCCCGGCACCCGCCGCGCGTTGCGCCCGCCGGTCCGCTGGTTCTTCCCCGCGCCCGATGCCGGAGCGGCCGGCCGGGCGGCGGAGTCACGCGGCGCCGAAGGACGCGACGGGTGCGAACGCGGCGCCGACGCACCGGCCGTCCGCCGCTCGGTGCGCTGCCGTGTGTACTCCTCGGCGCGCTGCCCGGTCGGGCGGTCCGAGGGACGGCGCTCCGTACGACCCCAACCCGGCCCGCCGCCGGCGCC
Organism: Streptomyces sp. NPDC059008; assembly: GCF_042749045.1. Classification (NCBI taxonomy): domain Bacteria; kingdom Bacillati; phylum Actinomycetota; class Actinomycetes; order Kitasatosporales; family Streptomycetaceae; genus Streptomyces; species Streptomyces sp. NPDC059008. Next base: position 171,669 of record NZ_JBHYJC010000008.1, read on the forward strand.
GTTCTCCAAAGGACCGCCGGACAGACCGTGCGCCTCACGGGCCGCGATCTCCTTGAGCCGCAGCGACAGCGACAGGGTGCTGGGGCGGTCCGCCGGGTCCTTGGCCAGACACGAGGCGAGCAGCGGGGCCAGCGCGTCCGGCACCCCGGCCAACTGCGCCTCCTCGTGGACCACGCGGTAGAGCATGACCTCCGAACTTCCCTGCCCGAACGGGGAGTCGGCGGTACAGGTGTAGGCGAGGGTGGCGCCCAGCGCGAAGATGTCGGTGGCCGGCGTCACGGCGGCCCCGCGGACCTGTTCGGGCGCCAGGAAGCCCGGCGAGCCGACGGCCGTGCCGACGTGCGTCAGCGTGCTGGCGCCGGTCGCCCAGGCGATACCGAAGTCGATGATCCGCGGGCCCTTGGGCGACAGCAGGATGTTGGACGGCTTCAGGTCGCGGTGCACCACACCCGCGTCGTGCACGGCCAGCAGGCCCTCCGACAGCGCCGCGCCGATCGAGGCGACCTGCGCCGGCGACAGCGGGCCCTCCTCGTTGACCTTGTCGTGCAGCGAGGGACCCGGTACGTACTGGGTGGCGAACCAGGGGCGGTCGGCGTCGAGATCGGCCGCGACCAGCCGGGCCGTGCAGCCGCCGCGGATCCGGCGGGCCGCCGAGACCTCGCGGGCGAACCGCGAGCGGAACTCCTGATCCTCCGCCAGGTCCGGCCGGATCACCTTCAGCGCCACCCGCTGGCCGCGCTTGTCCGAACCGAGATAGACCACACCCATCCCGCCGGCGCCGAGCCGGCGGTGCAGCCGGAACGTCCCGACGACACGCGGGTCCTCGCGTCGGAGCCGCATCATCGCCATGTCCGTCCCCTACCTGCGGTGGGTAAGACCCCTCCGCTGCCAACCGTCTGACGTGGCACAGCTTACGGATTGACGGCTCACTGTGCTGATAGGCCGCGCATGCGTCGGCGACCGGATTGTCGGTGGCGGGTGCGATCCTCGGAACGGGGGAGGGAATCGGCCGCCGCGCGCCCCGACTTCCCGTCCGTCCTCTCAAAGATCGTTCCCAGAAGGGGGATTGACGCAGTGAAAGGTGAGCGGGACGGGGCGGCGCGGGACGCCGCGGAGGCGTCCCGGGCGGCGGAAAGCCCGGCGGGAAGCGCGCACCGCGGGGGCCGGACGGTGCCGCGCGGGGGAGCTGACGACGTGAGAGAGGTCACGCCGAGGCCGCCTGGGAGGGCCCGCGGCCGGGGGATGCGCGGCGCCCCCTGGGGGATCTCCCCAACGCCCCGGCGCCCTCTCTCCACCCAGGGGAGTACACGAGGAGCCGTCCCGTCATCCTCCCGGAGGCCGACCAATAGGTACGACGGCATGACGCCCTCCGCCCTCCGCGTGCCTAGTGTTGTCTCCAAGCGGCGGGCGCAGCACTCGTCCCCCGAGGTCAGACGCCCGCCGCTCCAGACACGACGGGAGCGGGACGATGGATCGGATCTCAGGACTGACGGCGCTTCGGGCGCAGGGGCGCAGGTTCGCCTCGACGCTCGGCGGCCACCAGTCCTCGGGCACCCGCCATCCCCTCGTCGCGGTGGCCATGGTGCTGCCGCTGGCGATCGTTCTCGCCGTGGTCTTCGGCGGCTGGGAGGCCGTCATCACACAGGCGTCGTCCGTGGCCGGAATGCTGGGGCGCTGAACGGCGTCCCAGGCCCGGGAGAGCGGCCCGGGACGGGGGACTCCGGCCGAAAACCCCGTGGGGACGGGGGTGCGGCGGACGGCACGAACGGCCGGGCATCTGGGGAGATGCCCGGCCTTCGAGCTGTCCGGGCCCGCCGCCCGACCGGTTGCGCCCCGCGCGGTCCGTCCGCACCGCGCGTACGATCCGAGGCCGGGCCGCACCCCTTCGCACCACCACCCACGGCGCATCCGGCCCGCGGCGGCCCCGGGGGAGGGGAACCATGACCGCACCACCGCCCGGCCGCCCCGGCGCCCCGGCCACCGCGTCCGAGGTGCTCGCCGACCGCCCCGACGGCACCGTCGTCCGCAGCGGTCGTACGGTCACCAAGACCCACGCCCCCGACGCCGACCAGCGCGACATCGCCGCCCGGCTGCGCATCGCCGCCCACCCCCTCCTGCACGGCATCCTGCTGCCCCCGCTCCCGGTCACCGCCCCCGACGGCCTTCTCACCCGCACCGGCGACGGCCGCGCGGTCACCCACTGGCCCTACGGCAGCCCGGTCCCGCCCGACGATCCGGACGCCGCTCCCTGGGAGGACGCCGCCCGGCTGCTGGCCCGGCTGCACGGCGTCGACCCCCGCCAACTGCCCGGCCCCGTCCCGCCGATGCGCGGCCCCGCCAAGGCCGCCCGCGCGCTGGCCCGTATGCGCGGCGCCCTGACGACCGCCGCCGGCCCGCTCCCCGCGCCCCGTACACCGGTGCCCAGCCCCGGAAACCTCCCCGCGGCCGCCGCGGTCACGGCCCGCGCCTGGTCCCTGCTCCCGCCGTGGGCCCGGGGAGCCGCCCCACCGCCGCAGCCCGGCGTCCTCTGCCACGGCGATCTGCATCTGGGCCAGCTCGTCCGCCACCCGGCCGCGGACGGCCCCTGGCTCCTGATAGACATCGACGACCTGGGCCTGGGCGACGGAGCCTGGGACCTGGCCCGCCCCGCCGCCTGGTTCGCCACCGGCCTGCTCGCACCGGACATCTGGGCGCGCTTCCTGGCCGCCTACCGCGCCGCGGGCGGCCGCGCCGTACGCCCCGACGGCGACCCCTGGCCCGACCTGGAGATACCCGCCCGCGCCCTGACCGTGCAGACCGCCGCGCTCGCCGTCGCCAAGGCCGCCGCCGCATCCCGCGCCCTGGACGAGATCGAGTCCGCGGTCGTCGACGCCTGTGCCCGGATGACTTCCCTGCCGCGGCAGTTGGGGCCCGCCGGCCGCGTCGTAGGGTGAACACCTCGCCGCCGGGAGACCGTTCGGGCGGCGCCGCCGTGGGCGGCAGCAGATGATGGGAGTTGAGCCGACGATGCAGTGTCCCAAGTGCCATGCACCGATGCAGACATACCAGCGCAATGGCGTGCAGATCGAGCAGTGCGCCGGCTGCCGGGGGATCTTCCTGGACTACGGCGAGCTGGAGGCGCTGACCCGTCTTGAGGCGCAGTGGACCCAGCAGGCCCCGCCGCCGCCCGCTCCGCAGGCCTACCCGGCAGCGCCCGCCTGGGGCGCCCCGCACCAGGGCCACCACGGCCACCACGGTCATCATGGGCACCACCGCAGCTTCGGCCACATGCTGTTCTCGTCCTGAACGAAACCGCACAAAGCCCGAGGGCCGGAGCGAGATGCTCCGGCCCTCGGGCTTGAGTGTGGACGATACTGGGATTGAACCAGTGACCTCTTCCGTGTCAGGGAAGCGCTCTCCCGCTGAGCTAATCGTCCTCGGGACCGCGGATCACGAAGATCCGCAGCTGCGTGCGCGATACTGGGATTGAACCAGTGACCTCTTCCGTGTCAGGGAAGCGCTCTCCCGCTGAGCTAATCGCGCGGGGGCCCGGTGGAGCCGGACCAGTGGACGATACTGGGATTGAACCAGTGACCTCTTCCGTGTCAGGGAAGCGCTCTCCCGCTGAGCTAATCGTCCTTGGAGGTGGAGACGGGATTTGAACCCGTGTAGACGGCTTTGCAGGCCGTTGCCTCGCCTCTCGGCCACTCCACCAGGAGTGAGGGGGTTCGGGAAGATCCCCCACATCGAGCGGACGACGAGACTCGAACTCGCGACATCCACCTTGGCAAGGTGGTGCTCTACCAACTGAGCTACGTCCGCAGGTGTCTCTCCCAGACTACGTCGGGGAGCTACTCCGCCTCCGGGGCGCTTGCGCGTCCCGGCGACGTGTTGAACTCTAGCGGATTCCGGGGCCAGTACAAAAACGCGTTTGTGCAGCGTGCTGCGCTGCTCGCTCGGCACAGGCGGGTCGGCGGTCCCCGCCATAGACTCGCTGACGTGCATGACTTCGCTCCGATGGCCCGCTTCGGCGGCCTGATAGCCACCGGCCTGCGGGATGTGACCTGCGATCCCGCGGCCCTGGACTCCACTGGCTGGTGGGCCGTGACCGCCGACTTCGAGGGCTCGGTGGTGTGCGCCCGCTTCACCGACGTACGCCCCGCCACGGCCGCGGACGCGCCCGCCCCCGACGGCTGGTGCGGCCCCGCCCCCACCGCCTGGACCAGCTCCCTGGACCGCGACGCCTATACCGGCGGCGTACGGCGCATCCGTGAACACATCGCGGCCGGCGACGTCTACCAGGTGAACCTCTGCCGCGTGCTGACCGCGCCGCTGCCCGACCCCGCCCGCACCGACGTCGACGCGCTCTCCGCGGTGCTGGCCCGTGGCAACCCGGCCCCGTACGCCGGCACGATCCGGCTGCCCGAGCACGGCGTCGAGATCGCCGGCGCCTCCCCGGAGCTGTATCTGCGGCGCGACGGCCGCACCGTCTCCTCCGGCCCCATCAAGGGCACCGGCCGGACCGCGGCCGACCTCTCGGAGAAGGACCGCGCGGAGAACGTGATGATCGTGGACCTGGTCCGCAACGATCTCGGCCGGGTCTGCGCCACCGGATCGGTCACCGTCCCGGCACTGTGTGCCGTCGAGGAGCACCCCGGCCTGGTCCACCTGGTCTCCACGGTGAGCGGGGAGCTGGACCCGGCCAACGAGAAGAGCGCCTGGGCGGACCTGCTGACGGCCACCTTCCCGCCCGGGTCGGTCACCGGAGCCCCCAAGTCCAGCGCGCTGCGGATCATCGACGAACTGGAGACCGCGCCCCGCGGCCCGTACTGCGGAGGCATCGGCTGGGTCGACGCCGACCGCCGCACCGGCGAGCTCTCCGTCGGCATCCGTACGTTCTGGCTGGACCGCACCCCGCCCGGCGGACCGGTGCTCCGCTTCGGCGCCGGTGCGGGGATCATCTGGGACTCCGATCCGGAGCGGGAGTGGGCCGAGACGGAGTTGAAGGCCGGCCGACTGCTCGCGGTAGCGTCGGGCTGCACGAGGTGAGTGGAGGAAAGCGATGAGGATCTGGCTCGACGGGGCACTGCGGGACGCCGAGGGCGCCCGGGTCTCGGTCTTCGACCACGGGCTGACGGTCGGCGACGGCGTCTTCGAGACCATCAAGGCCGACCACGGACGCGCCTTCGCCCTCACCCGCCATCTGGAGCGCCTGGCCACCTCCGCCCGCGGTCTCGGCCTGCCCGAACCCGACCTGGACGAGGTACGGCGCGGCTGCGCGGCCGTCCTCGACGCCAACCCGATGGCGCTGGGCCGGCTGCGGATCACCTACACCGGCGGTGTCTCCCCGCTCGGCTCGGACCGCGGCGAGGCCGGTCCCACCCTGGTCATCGCGCTCTCCGCGACCGCGCGCCGCCCCGACACCACCGCCGCCGTCACCGTCCCCTGGACCCGTAACGAACGCGGTGCGCTCGCCGGCCTGAAGACCACCTCGTACGGCGAGAACGTCGTCGCGCTGGCCCGCGCCCGCGAACGGGGCGCCTCCGAGGCGCTGTTCGCCAACACCGTCGGCGCGCTCTGCGAGGGCACGGGCTCCAATGTCTTCGTCGTCCTGGACGGCGAACTGCACACCCCGCCGCTGCACTCCGGCTGCCTCGCGGGCATCACCCGCGCCCTGACCGTCGCCTGGGCCGGCGCCAAGGAGACCGATCTGCCGCTGGACGCCCTGGAGCGGGCCGAGGAGGTCTTCTTGACCTCCACCCTGCGCGACGTGCAGGCCGTGACCCGGATCGACGGCCGCCAACTGGCCGACACTCCGGGCCCGGTGACCGCGGAAGCCATGCGGATCTTCGACGAGCACTCCGCCGCCGACTTCGATCCGCGGTGATGACGGGCCCGCGCGGGGCGAGTAGAAAGTCCTCGTGACCACTACGCTGCGCCCCGCCGGACCGGAAGAGCGACACGACGACGGCAGCCGGGCCCGTCGGTACGACGTCTGCGTCAACAGCCGCCGGGTCGGCGGGATCCGGCTGGCGACGGACGCCCGGTTCGGGCCGACGGCCGGCCGGATCGCGTCTTTGGACATCGACCCGGCGGACCGGCACCGCGGCCGCGCCACCGTCGCCGCGCTCGCCGCCGAGGAGGTGCTGCGCGGCTGGGGCTGCCGGCAGATCGAGCTGACCGTCCCGGCCGAGGCCGAGGCCGCCCTGCGGCTCGCGGCGGCGCTGGGCTACACCGAGCGCAGCCGCACGATGAGCAAGCCGCTGGCCGGGTCGCCCCGCCTGCCCGAGGGCAGCCTCGACCTGCCGCTGAGCGAGGCGGAGTACCCGGCCTGGCGCGACGCCGCGCTCGCCGAGTACGTCCGTACCCAGCTGGGGCAGGGGATGTCCCGGGCCCGCGCCGAGGAGAGTTCGCTGGCGGCCCATGGCGCGCTGCTGCCGGACGGCGCGGCCACCGCCGACCAGGCACTGCGGATCCTCGTCCACGACGGCACGGAGGTCGGCAGCGTCTGGCTCGCGCTGCGGATGCCGGAGCAGCCGGGCGGCTATGTCGTCGACGTCCAGGTGGCGCCCGGCCACCGCGGGCACGGCCACGGCCGCACCCTGATGCTGGTCGCCGAGCGCGAGAGCCTGGCCGCGGGGTGCACCTGCCTCGGCCTGAACGTCTACGCGGGCAACACGCCGGCCCGCGGCCTGTACGACTCGCTGGGCTACCGGCCCACGGCGCACCTGCTGTGGAAGCCGATCCTGTGAGCGGACGGGCAGCCCACCGGCAGGGGGCGTGGGGCCTGCTCCGGGGGATCCGGGTCGGCCGGGTCTAGCCCTGCTCGGCCAGCAGGCGGTCGGCGATCTCCTCGATACGGGCGCGCAGGCCCTCCTGGCTCTTGCCGCCGTCCAACCGCTCGTCGCCGATCACATACGTCGGGGTGCCGGTCACCCCGATGGCCTTGCCCTCGGCCTGGTCCGCGTCGACGATCAGCAGATGCCGCCCGTCGATCAGCGCGGTGTCCAGCTCCTCGGTGTCCAGCCCCAGCTCCCCGGCGACCTCCAGCAGCAGCTTCTCGCCGCGCTTGCCGAGCTCCTCGGCGCGCGCCAGCACCGCCTCGACGTACGGCCAGCCCTGCACCTGCTCCATGGCCTCCTCGGCGGCCTGCGCGGCCACATAGGCGTGCGGGTGCTTCGCCAGGGGGAAGTGGCGCAGCCGGATGTCCAGCCGGTCGCCGTAGCGCTCGCGCAGCGCCCGCAGGTCCGTGAGGGAGGTGCGGCAGTCCGGGCACTGCAGTTCGCACCAGACGTCCAGGACGGGACGGGCGGGGGCGGAGGTGGTGGCGTCGTTCATGGGGCCAGTCTTCCAGTCCGGCGCCGGCCGGCCGAACCGGGACCTGCGGAGGATCGTGACCCCGAGATGTCCCTGATGCCGTACCGGAACATGGCCGACCGGGGGCCGGACAAGGCAGGATGGAAGGGAGCAGAGCGCTGTCTGCTCGCCCATCCACCGGCAGGAGGACCGGATGCTGACCTCGACCGTCTGTGCCGCGGTGTCGGCGGCGGGCCTGGGCATCGCCGCGCTGACGGCGTACCGCAAGCGGTTCCTGGCCGCGACCCGCATCGCCGCCTTTTCGCTGATCCCCATCGGGCTGGTGATGACCGGCGTCATCGACTGGCTCACCGGCATCGTCTTCAAGCCCACGGTCTGGGCCGGCTTCGGCCTGCTCGCGCTCTCCGCCGTGCTGTTCATGATCAGCCGGGGCGTCGAGCGCCGCAGGGGCGGGATCGGCGGACGCAAGGAGCGCAGGTCCGCGGCGGCCGCCAAGCCGGACGCGGTGGCGCCTGCCGCCTCCGCACCCTCCCTCGGCGCGGGGCGCGGGGCCGCCAAGGGGAAGGCTCCGCGGGGCGGGGACAGTGCACCCAAGGATGACTTCTCGGACATCGAAGCGATCCTGAAAAAGCACGGGATCTGATGAACTACCGCTGCTGAGACGCTTATTGGGCGTAGTCAGACGATCATCTGCGTCATGATGCGCGCGAGATGAACGATGAGTGCGCCCTCGCCCAAGACGACGCCCCGTCCGCCGAACCGCGCGGTTGCCTGTTCGCGCTGTCCCAGCCGCCGCTGATGCTCTTCCTCGCCGTCATCGGCTTCCTGCTCCTCCTAGGCGCCGTACACGACCTCTTCATCCTGTGAGGCCGGCCGTGCCCCGCCGCCCGACCCCGGCGGTGCTCAGCCCGCCGCCTCCCGTCGCCGCGCCCGGTAGGCGGCGACATGCAGGCGGTTTCCGCAGGTGCGGCTGTCGCAGTAGCGCCGGGAGCGGTTGCGGGAGAGATCGACGAAGGTGTGCCGGCAGTCCGGCGCCTCGCAGTACCGCAGCCGCTCGCGCTCTCCGGCGACGACGATGAAGGCCAGCGCCATCCCGCCGTCCGCGGCCAGATGGTCGGCGACCGACGCGTCCGGCGCGAAGTAGTGGACGTGCCAGTCGTACCCGTCGTGGTCGGTCAGCTGCGGTGTGGTGCCCGCCGAGGCGACCAGCGCGTTGAGCCGCTCGGCCGCGGTGCGGTCGTCCTCGGCCGCGAAGACCTCGGCGAACCGCGCCCGGACCGCCCGTACGGCCGCCAGATCGCCGGGGCCCAGTGCGCCCACCCCGCTGACGTCGTTGCGCCGTACGAAGTCCTCCAGGCTCGCCAGGTCGGTCAGGCTGTCCGGCGCGCCGGGCGCCTCGCCCTCCGGGGCGGTGTTGAGCAGGTCGACGACCGCGTCCAGCGCGCACCGGGTGTCATGGGTGATCATCACGGTTCCGCTCCCTGGCCGCCTGAGGCCGGACGGGTGCCGCCCGGTGCCGTTGCCGAATGGTCGCCGACTCTAGCGTCTGGAACAAGTTCCACAGCGCCTGGAACAAGCTCCAGCGTCGCCTCCGCGGTGGGCCCGCGGCGGCGACGCCGAAGTGTGCCGTATGAACTTGTCGGTCCTGCGCCGTCTCCCCGAGTCGGACGGTCGCAAGTGTGAGCGGGTGAGTGCTTTCGGTTACCTCTCCGCGTCTCAGCTCTCCGCCAGGATGTGGGAGAGCTCGGTGTCGAGATCGAAATGCCGGTGCTCCGTACCGGGCGGTACGGCGGCATCGGTCCTTTTGAGGAACGACTCGAGGGCCCGTGCGGGCGCCTCCAGCAGTGCTTCGCCTTCCGGGGAGCTCAGGGCGATGCAGACAACGCCCTGCCCGTGACTCCGGGACGGCCATACGCGGACGTCTCCGGTGCCGGTGGGTCGGTGCAGACCCTCGGCGAGGAGGTCGCGGGCGAAAACCCACTCGACGGTCTCCTCGGCTCCGGTGTGGAAGGTGGCATGCACGGCATAGGGATCGGCCGTGTCATACCGCAGGCCCGCGGGTACAGGCAGTGAGGACTCGCTCGACACAACGAGGCGCAGGTGCAGCTCGCAGCTGACCGTGGTGTTCATAAGCGCCAGGGCCTTTCGCTCAGTGTGCGCTCGGGGATTCGCACGTCGGCGAAATCGACATGCCACCTACGGTGCCGTTGTAAACCCCTCTGACGGTTTTGAGTGGTTTCAGGTACCTCTTACGGCGGATTGCGAGATCGTCCCCGGCGGTAATTCCGCGGAGTGATCCCGTCCGGTAAGTTTGGCAGTATGAATACGCAGAGTAACGGGGGGCCGGGAGTCGTCGAGGAGGATGCCGTGCCGGCCGAGCAACCACTCGGATCGCGAGCGCCGCACTTCATCAAGCGCTCCCGGCCGCTGCACATGAGCTGGCAGGTCGGGGTCTTCGTCGTCGGTCTCGCGGTGGTCGTGGCCGGAGTGATCATGCTGCCGCTGCCGGGTCCCGGCTGGCTGGTGATCTTCGGCGGTATGGCGATCTGGGCGACGGAATTCGTCTGGGCGCAGCTGGTGCTGCGGTGGACCAAGCGGAAGGTCACCGAAGCGGCCCAGAAGGCGCTCGATCCCAAGGTGCGGCGCCGCAACATCATTCTCACCACCATCGGCATGGTGATCATCGCGGCGGCGCTCGCGGTCTATGTGTGGAAGTTCGGCTTCGCGATGCCCTGGAACGTCTCCGAGTGACCTGGCGCTGATTCGGCCGCGCTGCGCCAAGGCGGCCCGGGCCATGGTCATGAGTGCCCGCCGACGTGGGGTAATGTTGGCGGTGCGCCCGGGCGATTAGCTCAGTGGGAGAGCGCTTCGTTCACACCGAAGAGGTCACTGGTTCGAACCCAGTATCGCCCACCCCGGACGACGGCCCGGAGACTTCCAAGTCTCCGGGCCGTCGCAGTTGTTGGGCGCGTGCGGCCGCCGGGCGCACACTGGGCCCATGCCCGACTGGTCGCGCCGGCTGCACCACTACCGCTTTCGCAGCGTATGGCTGCTCGACGCCCCGCCGGCGGCCGTCTACGCCGCCCTGGCGCACGCCGAGGCATACCCCCGGTGGTGGCCGCAGGTCCGCGAGGTCACCGCGCTCGACGACCGCAGCGGCACCGCCCGGTTCAGGTCGCTGCTGCCCTACGACCTGAAGGTCACCGCGACCGAGCGGGTGCGGGACCCGGAGGCGGGGCTGCTGGAGATCGCGATGCGGGGGGACCTGGAGGGCTGGGCGCGCTGGACGGTCGCGCCCGCGGGCGGCGGCACCCGGGCCGTATTCGATCAGGACGTCGAGGTCCGCAAGCCGCTGCTGCGGCGGTTCGCGCTGGTGGGGCGCCCGCTGTTCGTAGCCAATCACGCGCTGATGATGCGGGCCGGACGGCGGGGGCTGGCCGCCAGGCTGGCCCGCGGCTGACAGGAATTTGATGGAAGGCCCGGACGACCTGTATTGTTCAGGTCGTTCGCGAGGGAAACCTCGCCGACACCCGGGCGATTAGCTCAGTGGGAGAGCGCTTCGTTCACACCGAAGAGGTCACTGGTTCGAACCCAGTATCGCCCACCGGATCAAGAACCGGGCCACCAAAAGGTGGCCCGGTTTTTTGCTGGCGGAATGCCGCGGCCGGAATTCCCGTCCGGTGGTGGGCCTTTGCCGGGCGGAGCGCGGAATTCTGATGCGTAATCAGGCGGCGGCCGGGAGTTCGGGCCGCAGCGGCCAGTGCGGATCGACCGCCTCGAAGGTGCCGGTGCGGGCGAACCACGCCTGCAGCCCCCGGGCCTGGGCGGCGTGCCAGACCGCCTGGCGGGTGTGCAGCTCCGCCGGGTGCAGGCCCTCCAGCCGGTCGGCGAAGCGGTGGCCCAGGGCGCGCACGACGCGCAGTGCGGCCAGCGCGTCGGCGGCCGCCTCGTGCGCATCGGTCAGCTCGACCTCGTAGTGCGCGCACAGATCCGTCAGCGTGCGGCGCCCCTTGCGGTAGCGGTCCAGGTGTTTGTCGAGGACACGGGGGTCGAGGACGCACAGCGGATGCGCGCCCAGATAGGCGTTGAGCGAGCTGGCGCGATGCCGCTTCAACTCGCGTTCCAGAAGGGTCAGATCGAAGGGGGCGTTCATCACCACCAGCGGGCGGCCGGCCACCGACTGCGCGGCCAGGGCGCGTGCGACCTCCTCCAGCACCGGCGCCGGCCACCGGCCGTGCAGGGCGAGATGGTCGGCCGTCAGTCCGTGCACCGCCGTGGCGGCTTCCGGGATCTCCACGCCGGGGTTGATCAGCCAGCGGGTGGTGCGGGGCGTCGAGCGCGGGGTCTCCTGGACCACCAGGGCCGCGGAGACGATGCGGTCCTGCTCGACATCGATGCCCGTCGTCTCGGTGTCGAAGGCGGCGAGCGGACCGTCATACCAGCACGGCATCATCCCAACTCCTCGTGCTTGTACGGGGGATGGCATCGCGTACCACCCGAGCTGGTGATACCCGAGCCGCGCGGTGGTCGAACCGTCGTTGTTTGCGGACCACTTGACGCGGAGACAACCAAAGGGACGGGCCGCGCGATCCGCCGCCTCCCCGTCATCCCAGACGCATCGACCGCGGGGGTGTTCCCCCCAGCCCGGAAGGCCCTGAGCGATGACGCTCGCGCAGCCCGAACCGGGCGGGCTGCTGCCCCAGCGGACCACACCGCAGCGCGGCGGACTCGCCACCACTGCCTGCATGGAGACCCTCCAGGTGGGCTATTTGCACGCGGTCGCCGCCGCCTCCGGATGCTCGCTGGCGCAGCCCTTCCCGGACAACGGAATCGACTGGCACGTCAGCCATGGCGCGCCGGGCCACACCGTCGACGACGAGGTCACCATCAAGGTGCAGCTCAAATGCACCTACCAGACCGCCCCGCGCCCACCGGGGCCGACCTTCGCCTTCACGCTCGACAACGACCACCTGGCCAAGCTCGCCCGCACGCCCGTATCGGTGCACAAGATCCTCGTCGTGATGCTGGTCCCACGGACCCAGCAGGACTGGCTGCGGGCCTCCCACGACCGTCTCGAACTGCGGCACTGCTGCTACTGGACAAACCTGGCCGGTCATCCGGTGACCGGCCGGCGCAGGACCACTGTGCGGATCCCGACCACGCGGATCTTCGACGACCGAGCGCTCTGCGAGATCATGACGCGGGTCGGGGCGGGAGGGAGACCCTGATGTACCGGCCGACCGATGAACCCGACGCGCGGCTGTTGGATCCCGCGCTGCTCGACCCGGCGGTGCTCAGCGCGCTGCTGGCCCGGCACGGCTGGCGCCGCCGGGGCGCCGCCGCGGGCCACTACGCCCGGTGGACGCCGCCCGGCGGGATGGGCGGCACCAGCCTGCTGGTGCCGCACGACCGCCGTTTCCCCGACAGCGCGGAGCTGCTCGCCGAGGCGCTCGCGGCGCTGGCGCAGAGCGCCGCACCCTCCGCGCGTGAGGTGCTGGTGGGGCTGGCGGTGCCCAGCGACGAGGTGCGCTGGGAGCGCGAGGTCCCCGAGGGCGGCTCGGGCGCGGCGTACTGGGTGGCCCAGGAGCAGCTGCGCGGCGCCGCCCGCTCGATGCTGATCGCCGGGGCGCTGGGCACGTACGGCCGGGCCGGCTACTACGGCGCCCGGCACAAGCGGCAGGCCGAGGGGTTCATGGGCGAGGTGCTGGTCGGCCCGGCGGCCGGCGGGCGCCGGCTGACCGCGTTCGTCCCGGTGCGCGGCGGGCGCGGCGCGGTCACCGGGCTGCAGCGGGCCCTGCACGCGGCCCGCGACGCCACCGACTACCAGCGTGCCACCGGCGGCATGGAGGCCTTCGACGCGGCCGTCGAGCTGGGCGTCTGCCATGAGCTGGCCCAGGCGCTGATCGCGCTGGTCCGCGATGCGGAGGGGGTGCGGATCGCGGTCGAGTGGTCACCGGCCGCCGGCGCCCCGGCCGGCTGCCCGGCTCGCCCCGAACCGGTGGAGTTCTCGCCCGGCGACCTGCCCGCGCTCCAGCAGGCGGCCCAGCGCTATGTGCGCGACGAGCCGTCGCTGCCGGTACGGGTGACCGGCGCGGTCGTACGGCTGCGCAGGGAGCGGCCCGGGGGCCCCGGTACGGTGCGGCTGCGGGTGATCACCGGCGCCGACGTGGGGCAGGTGCGGGTCTCGCTGGGGGAGGAGGACTACCGGATCGCCGGGCACGCGCACCTGGTGGGACTGCCGATCAGGGTCAGCGGGCGGCTGGAGAGCCGGGGCGGCTTCCGCCGGATCACCGGCGGCCGCGACGTCACGCCCGTACAGGTCGACGAGGCGGAGCGGGACCGGTTGCTGAAGTCGCTCCAGGAGAATCTCGACTTCTTCGAGGAGGCGTGCGGCGGGCCGCTGGACGACACGCCCTGAGGAAGCCGCCCGCGGAATCCGTTTCGCGGTCGGGACCACCGGCTCGGTACGATTCGGCTGCACAGCAATCGCTGTCGCGAAAGAGACATGAGTCAGGAGAGACCGGTGTCAGACGTCCGTGTGACCGTCCAACGCGATTCCGAGCGGGAAGAACGCGTGGTGACCACGGGCACTACGGCCGCCGACCTCTTCCAGGGTGAGCGCAGTGTCGTCGCCGCGCGGGTGGCCGGGGAGCTGAAGGACCTGGCGTACGAGGTCGCCGAGGGCGACGAGGTCGAGCCCGTCGACATCACCTCCGAGGACGGCCTGAACATCCTGCGGCACTCCACCGCGCATGTGATGGCCCAGGCCGTGCAGGAGCTGTTCCCGGAGGCGAAGCTCGGCATCGGCCCGCCCATCAAGGACGGCTTCTACTACGACTTCGACGTCGAGACCCCCTTCCACCCGGACGATCTCAAGCGCATCGAGAAGAAGATGCAGGAGATCCAGAAGCGCGGGCAGAAGTTCGCGCGCCGTGCCGTCAGCGACGACGCCGCGCGCGAGGAGCTGGCGGACGAGCCGTACAAGCTCGAGCTGATCGGCCTCAAGGGTTCCGCCGCGGACGCCGCCGAGGGTGCCTCCGCCGAGGTCGGCGCCGGTGAGCTGACCATCTACGACAACCTCGACGCCAAGACCGGCGACCTGTGCTGGAAGGACCTGTGCCGCGGTCCGCACCTGCCCAGCACCCGCGCCATCCCGGCCTTCAAGCTGATGCGCTCGGCCGCCGCGTACTGGCGGGGCAGCGAGAAGAACAAGCAGCTGCAGCGGATCTACGGCACCGCCTGGCCGACCAAGGACGAGCTCAAGGCGCATCTGGACTTCCTCGCCGAGGCCGAGAAGCGCGACCACCGCAAGCTCGGTGCCGAGCTCGACCTGTTCTCCATCCCGGAGATCCTCGGCTCGGGTCTGGCCGTCTTCCACCCCAAGGGCGGCGTCATCCGCCGGGTGATGGAGGACTACGCCCGCCGGCGGCACGAGGAGGCGGGCTACGAGTTCGTCAACACCCCGCACATCTCCAAGCAGAAGCTCTTCGAGGTCTCGGGCCACCTGCCGAGCTACGCGGACGCGATGTTCCCGCCCGTGCAGTTCGAGGGCCAGGACTACCGCCTCAAGGCGATGAACTGCCCGATGCACAACCTGATCTTCCAGGCGCGCGGCCGCTCGTACCGCGAACTGCCGCTGCGGCTCTTCGAGTTCGGCACGGTCTACCGCTACGAGAAGTCCGGCGTGGTGCACGGCCTGACCCGGGCCCGCGGCTTCACCCAGGACGATTCGCACATCTACTGCACCAAGGAGCAGATGCATGACGAGCTGGACTCGCTGCTGACCTTCGTGCTGGACCTGCTGCGCGACTACGGCCTCAGCGACTTCTACCTCGAGCTGTCCACCCGCGACGACTCCGAGAAGTTCATCGGTGAGCCCGAGGAGTGGGCGGAGGCCACCGAGACGCTGCGCGAGGCCGCCGAGAAGCAGGGCCTGGAGCTGGTCATGGACCCGGGCGGCGCCGCGTACTACGGTCCCAAGATCTCCGTGCAGGCCAAGGACGCCATCGGCCGTACCTGGCAGATGTCGACCATCCAGGTCGACTTCCAGCAGCCCAAGCGCTTCGAGCTGGAGTACACCTCGGCGGACGGCTCCAAGCAGCGTCCGGTCATGATCCACCGCGCGCTGTTCGGTTCGATCGAGCGGTTCTTCGCGGTGCTGCTGGAGCACTACGCGGGGGCGTTCCCGGCGTGGCTGGCCCCGGTGCAGGCGACCTGCATCCCGATCGGCGACGCGCACGTTCCGTACCTGGAGGAGTTCGCCGCGCAGGCGAAGGCCAAGGGGCTGCGGATCGAGGTCGACTCCTCGTCGGACCGGATGCAGAAGAAGATCAGGAACGCGCAGAAGAGCAAGGTGCCGTTCATGGTCATCGCCGGTGACGAGGACATGGCGGCCGGGGCGGTGTCCTTCCGCTACCGCGACGGGTCGCAGAAGAACGGGATCCCGCGCGACGAGGCGATCGCCGAGATCCTCGACGTGGTGGAGCGCCGCCTGCAGGTGTGACGCCGTCTTGTGTGACATGGGCCCCGGGGAGCGATCGGCTCCCCGGGGCCCCGTCATGTCTCGCCCTCCACCCGGAAGCGCCGCACCAGCCACGACGAGAACGAGCCCACCACCGCCCCGACCAGGGCGACGCCGACGAACATCAGCGCCACTCCGGCCAGCCGGCCGCGCGGGGTGACGGGCGTGGCGTCGCCGTACCCGGTGGTCGTCAGGGTCGAGCAGGCCCACCACACCGAGTCGCCGAAGGTCGTGATGGTCGAGTGCGGGGCCAGGCGCTCGTCGTGGTAGACGGCCAGGCTCGCGGCGAAGCCCAGCAGCAGCGAGGTCAGCCCGGCGTAGGTCATCACGCGGGCTTCGAGGGCGAGCCGTGGGTGGTCCCTGCGGCGCTGCATCCGGTCGTGCGTCTCGATGAGCCGCAGCGGCCGCAGCAGCGGCAGTACGGTCACGATCAGGTCCAGCCACCGGGTGCGGACGAAGCGCCGGCGGTGCTCGCTGAGCAGCAGCCGGGCCAGATATTCCACGACGAAGGCGGCCCAGGTCACGAGGGTGACCAGGCCCCAGAAGGCCTGCCAGCCGGGGGCGAGGTCCGGGATCAGGACCCGGACCGCGTAGGAGACGAGGAAGAGCAGCGAGGCGACCAGGAGGTAGGGCTCGGCCCGCTCCTCCCACTCCCGCAACCGTGCTTCCCTGTCCATCGCCACAGCATCGCGGAGTGGCCGGCGCTGAGCGCCCCAACGACACGCTGCCAATGGACGAAGCCATATGCTGGCCCGTATGACAAGCGAGCCGGAGCAGCAGATCGGAGTCGGGACGCAGGACGCCTTCCAGCGCCTGTGGACGCCCCACCGGATGGCCTACATCCAGGGCGAGAACAAACCGAGCGGCCCGGGGGCCGACGACGGCTGCCCGTTCTGC
The DNA here is from genome assembly GCF_042749045.1 of Streptomyces sp. NPDC059008. NCBI lineage: Bacteria > Bacillati > Actinomycetota > Actinomycetes > Kitasatosporales > Streptomycetaceae > Streptomyces > Streptomyces sp. NPDC059008. Next base: position 188,383 of record NZ_JBHYJC010000008.1, read on the forward strand.
ACCATCCCCGCGAAGTCGGACGAGGACGGCCTCGTGATCGCGCGCGGTGAGCATGTCTACGCGGTGCTGAACCTCTACCCGTACAACGGCGGCCACCTCATGGTCGTCCCGTTCCGGCACGTCGCCGACTACACCGAGCTGGACGGTCCGGAGACCGCCGAGCTGGCCGAGTTCACCAAGCGGGCGATGACCGCGCTGCGCACCGCGTCCGGGGCGCACGGCTTCAACATCGGGATGAACCAGGGCACGGTCGCCGGCGCCGGGATCGCGGCCCATCTCCACCAGCACGTCGTCCCGCGCTGGGGCGGGGACACCAACTTCATGCCGGTGGTCGGCCACACCAAGGTGCTGCCCCAACTCCTCGCCGACACCCGGGCGATGCTCGCCGCGGCCTGGCCCGCGTAGGCGCCGCGGGCGTCGTCCGGGGCGGTGTCCCGGACGACGCCCGATACGACACGTACGCGGGTGAATCGGGCATATCGCCCTAATTCTGATTAGTTGCCTCTCTAATGGGATGGTGACTTCACTGGATCGTCGCTCCGTGCTGCGCGCGGCCGCCTCGGCCGCGGGAGCCGGTGCGCTGGCGGCGGGCTGTACCCCGGACCGGGCCGAGGACCCCGGCGCCGCAGGGGCCGCCGGCGGGCCGAACCCCTCCGGGGCCGGCCGGCGCCCGCCCGTCCCCGCCCCCGCCGCCCGGCGGCCCACCCGGGTACCCGGCCTGGACGCGCAGATCGAACACGGGCCGCGCGACGGGCGGGCCGTCGCGCTGACCTTCCACGGCGCGGGCGATCCCCAGCTGGCCACCGCCCTGCTCGGCGAGGCCGAGCGGGGCGGCGCCAAGGTCACCGTGCTCGCCGTCGGCGACTGGCTCGACGAGCAGCCCGCGATGGCCCGCCGCATCCTCGACGGCGGCCATGAGCTGGGCAACCACACCATGCACCACCGCGCGATCTGCGCCCTGCCGGCCGTCGAGGCGTACGCCGAGATCGTCCGCTGCGCCGACCGGCTGCGCACCCTCACCGGCACCATCGGCAGCTGGTTCCGCCCCTCGCAGACCCGGCGGGCCACCGCGCTGGTGACCTCGCTGGCCCGCAAGGCCGGCTATCCGCATGTCCTGTCCTACGACGTGGACTCCCTCGACGCGAACGACCCCGGTGCCCCGGCCGTCCGGCGCACGGTCCTGGACTCGGTCGGGCCGGGCTCGGTCGTGAGCCTCCACCTGGGGCACGCCGGCACGGTGGCCGCGCTGCCCTCCATCCTCGACGGCCTCCGCCGGCGCGGTCTGCGCGCGGTGACGACAACGGAGCTAGTGACCTGATGGCTGACCGGAACCGTACCGACTCCCCGACCCGCTCCCTGAGCCGGGGCCTTCGCCACCGGGCGGCCGCGCTGCTCGCCGCGGCCTGTGCGCTGGTGGCGGCGGGCTGCAGCGACGGCGGGACCAAGCCCGCCGCGCAGAGTCCCCCGCCGGTCGAACGCGCACCGGTCAAGGCCGCCAAACCGGGCCTGCCCGGGATGCCGCCGCTGCTCGACGCGCACGACCTGTACGCCGCGGACCGCCCGGGCAAGCTGGCGCCGCAGGTCAAGGGCTACCCGTCGCGGATCTACGTGCCCAACACCGGGTCCGACACCGTCAGCGTCATCGACCCGAAGACGTACAAGGTCATGGAGACCATCCCGGTCGGCGTCCAGCCGCAGCACGTCGTGCCGTCCTGGGACATGAAGACGCTCTGGGTCAACAACAACCGGGGGCACGACCTCACCCCGATCGACCCCGCCACCGGCAAGGCCGGCAAGCGCGTCAAGGTCCACGATCCGTACAACCTGTACTTCACGCCCAACGGGAAGTACGCCGTGGTGATGGCCTCCATGGACCGGCAGCTGGTCTTCCGCGACCCGCACAGCATGGAGATCCGCAAGACCGTCCCGGTCAGCTGCGCCGGCGTCAACCACGCCGACTTCTCGCCGGACGGCAGGTACTTCATCGTCTCCTGCGAGTTCTCCGGTGAGCTGCTGAAGGTCGACACGGAGAAGATGAAGGTCGTCGGCCAGGAGAAGCTGCCGTTCGAGGGCGCCATGCCGCAGGACGTGAAGATCTCCCCGGACGGCCGGACCTGGTACGTCGCCGACATGATGGCCGACGGCATCTGGGTGCTCGACGGCGACGCCTTCGACCGGCCCAGGCTGATGCCGACCGGCAAGGGCGCCCACGGCCTCTACGTCAGCCGCGACTCGAAGACCATGTACATCTCCAACCGCGGCGAGGGCTCGATCTCCCTGCTCGACTTCAAAACCGGTGAACTCGCCGACAAGTGGCACATCCGTGGCGGCGGCAGCCCCGACATGGGCGGGCTGTCCACCGACGGCAAGGTCCTGTGGCTCTCCGGCCGCTACCACTCCGAGGTCTACGCACTGGACACCCGCACCGGCAGGACCCTGGCCAAGATCCCGGTCGGCCAGGGCCCGCACGGCCTCGCGGTCTATCCGCAGCCCGGGCGCTACTCCCTGGGGCACACCGGGATCTTCCGCTAGGGCGGACACACCGGGGCCCGCCCGGCGGACAGCGCCGGACGGGCCCCAGGAGCCGAGGACCGCTATGCGTGGTACTCGTCGGCCTTGTGCGGTTCCACGCCCTGGATCATGCCGCTGAGCACCAGGGAGCGGTTGGTGAAGCGCTCGGTGTCCACGCCGTTGTCCTTCAGGACGTTCACCGCGGCGGCGTGGACCGTGCGCAGGACCGGCGTCGCGGCGCGCAGCGCGTCATCGGCCATGAAGCGGTGCCGCCAGGGCTTGTCGGCCCAGACGTGCCGCAGACCGAACGGCTCGGGGAGCGTCAGCTTGCCGCCGAGGAAGTCCAGGATCGGCGGGAACCAGGTCAGCGGGGCCCGGGCGGCGAGCCGGACCACTTCCTGCGGCTCGATCAGCGGCAGCGTCTGGGTCTTGGTCTCCCAGAACCTGACGACCTTGGCGACGTCCTTGGTCTTGGGCTCCGGCTTGGTCGTGAACAGGCCGTTGACCGGGCCGAGGGCGTGGCCGGTCACCTCGATGCGCAGCGTCTCGTGCAGCACCGTGACGGTGATCATCAGGGTGATCACCAACTGGCCGTCCCACAGGACGAACTGGACGCCGAGGTAGTGGCGGTTGCCGCTGCCGAACTGCTGGTCGTTGCAGATCCGCTCTATTTCGTGGCCGCGGATCTGGTACGCCTCGACATGCGTGCCCTCCGGGCGGCTGACGGCGGCGGCCTTCTCGCCGACCGGCGAGACGATCCAGTGGCGGACGGAGGGAGTCGGGAAGCCGCCGGTGTGCAGCGGGCTGCGCTCCAGCAGCCGCAGTTTGTCGTGGATCGCACGGATCACGTCCCAGCTGCGGAACGGGTTGATCTCCGTGCCCTCCTGCGCCGGCTTGAGCTCCTCGGCCAGCTGCCAGCTGCCCCAGCGGGTGCCCATGCCGAGTATGCCCTTGGGGCCGGCGTAGAAGACGACATTGCTGTTCTGCTCGGCGGTGACCTTGGCCAGATTCTGCCGAAGGGTCTCGGCGGCGGTCTCGTTCGGGTCCTGCGGCACCGCCTCGGGGATCTTGGCGGCCACCCCGCCGCCCTCCAGCAGCCCCTTCCACGCCTCCCGCATCGCCACCGCGGTCTTCTCGCAGATCTGCTTGGCCAGCCACCAGCCGACCACCGGGGCGACGACCATGGCCCGCGCGTACATCGGCCAGAAGCCGTTCATCGGCAGCTTGACCATGAACACCAGGCCGACGCCGGCGAGCACCGTCAGCAGCACCGCGCCGAGCAGCGAGACGCCCTTGCCCTCGCCGTCCTTGGAGAGCATCTTGCGCAGCTGGAAGACGCCCAGCCACAGCAGCACACCGGGCAGGAACAGCAGCCCGAACAGCACCATCAGCAGCGTCAGTTTGCTGTCCCGCTGCTTGCGGACGCGGGTGGCCGACAGACAGTGCTCGACGATGGTCTGCGGCTCGACCCCGAACGACTGGATGAGCGCCTTGCGGCCGCCGCCGAGCATCCGCACCTGCACGGCGCGCGAGTACGCCTCGCCGAGATTGGGCGCGAACAGCGACAGCTTCGGCTTCTTGATCTCGGACTTGCCCGAGTCGGAGTCCGCCTTGGAGATGTCGGCCAGCGGGCTGTCCCGATAGGCGGCCGAGGCCAGCGCCTGGGTCGCCGCCGTCTGCCCGGCGCTGCCCGAGAGCGGTACCTGCGCCCCTGGGCTGAAGTCGAACCCGTCTGCCACTACCGCCCCCCACACCGCTCGCATCCGATGATGCGGCTCTTCCCGGCTTCCGCCGACGGCACACCTGTCAGGAGCCGGTGGCCGACGCGCCCCGCCGTCGCGCGCACGGCCCGACGACAAGGTTCTCAGCGTACAGCCGCCGTCCAGCCCAGGGGGGTTGAGCCGGACAGCGGCCGATCTACGGCTGACCCGGCGTCAACTACCCGCCGTTCTCCGCCTCTTCCTGCACCTTGGCGGCCAGCTGCGGCGGCATCGGCTCATGCCGTACGTAAACGCGGGAGAACCGCCCGCTGCCGTGCGAGAGCGAACGCAGATCGATCGCGTACCGGCCGATCTCGATCTCCGGCACCTCCGCACGCACGACGGTGCGGCCCGCACCGGACTGCTCGGTGCCCACCACCCGGCCGCGCCGGCCCGACAGATCGCTCATCACGGGGCCGACGAATTCGTCCGGAACCATCACACTGACCTCGCAGACCGGTTCGAGCAGATCGATCCGGACGTCGGCGGCCGCCTCGCGCAGCGCCAGCGCGCCCGCCGTCTGGAACGCGGCGTCCGAGGAGTCGACCGAGTGCGCCTTGCCGTCGAGCAGCGTGACGCGGATGTCGACCAGCGGATGCCCGGCGGCCACCCCGCGCGCGGCCTGGGCGCGCACGCCCTTCTCCACGGACGGGATGAACTGCCGGGGCACCGCGCCGCCCACGACCTTGTCCACGAACTCGATGCCGGAGCCGCCCGGCAGCGGCTCCACCTCGATCTCGCAGATCGCGAACTGCCCGTGCCCACCGGACTGCTTCACATGGCGCCCGCGGCCGGCCGAGGCCTCACCGAAGGTCTCCCGCAGCGGCACCTTGTGCGCGACCGTGTCCACCTGGACGCCGTAGCGGGTGCGCAGCCGCTCCAGCGCCACATCGACATGCGCCTCGCCCAGACACCACAACACCACCTGATGGGTGTCCTGATGGTGTTCCAGACGCATCGTCGGGTCCTCGGCCACCAGACGGGCCAGCCCCTGCGAGAGCTTGTCCTCGTCGGCCTTGCTGTGCGCCCGGATGGCGACCGGCAGCAGCGGGTCGGGCATCGTCCAGGGCTCCATCAGCAGCGGACTGTCCTTGTCGGAGAGGGTGTCGCCGGTCTCGGCGCGCGACAGCTTCGCCACACACGCCAAATCGCCGGCGATCGCCTGCGGCAGCGGACGCTGCTGCTTGCCGAACGGTGCGGACAGCGCCCCGACCCGCTCGTCGACGTCATGGTCCTCATGGCCCCGGTCCTGCAGGCCATGGCCCGAGACATGCACCGTCTCGTCCGGGCGCAGGGTGCCGGAGAAGACCCGGACCAGCGAGATCCGGCCGACGTACGGGTCGGAGGAGGTCTTGACCACCTCGGCCGCCAGCGGACCGTCGGGATCGCAGCTCAGCGCCGGGCGCGGGGCGCCCTCCGGCGTGGTCACCTCGGGCGCCTCGCGCTCCGCGGGCGTCGGGAAGCCGCCGGTGATCAGCTCCAGCAGCTCCACGGTGCCCAGCCCCTGCTTGGCGCCCTCGGGGGCCGGGGCGGCGGCCAGCACGGGGTGGAAGGTGCCGCGGGCGACCGCCGTCTCCAGGTCCCCGACGAGGGTCTTGACGTCGATGTCCTCGCCGCCGAGGTAGCGGTCCATCAGGGACTCGTCCTCGCTCTCGGCGATGATCCCCTCGATGAGGCGGTTGCGGGCCTCCTCGATCAGCGGCAGCTCCTCCGCCGTCGGCTCGCGCTCGGCCCGCTCGCCGGACGCGTAGTCGAAGACCCGCCGGGAGAGCAGGCCGATCAGGCCGTGTACGGGGGAGTGGCCGTCGGCGCCCGGTGTTCCGTACAGCGGCAGGTACAGCGGCAGCACCGCGTCGGGGTCCTCGCCGCCGAACGCGGTCCGGCACAGCTCGGTCATCTCGTGGAAGTCGGCGCGGGACGCCTCCAGATGCGTGATGACCAGGGCCCGCGGCATCCCGACGGCCGCGCACTCGTCCCAGACCATGCGGGTCGCGCCGGCCACGCCGTCGGCCGCCGAGACAACGAAAAGGGCCGCGTCCGCGGCGCGCAGACCGGCCCTGAGTTCCCCGACGAAATCGGCGTATCCGGGGGTGTCCAAGATATTGATCTTGATCCCGCCCCAGTCCACCGGGACCAGGGAGAGCTGTACGGAGCGTTGCTGACGGTGCTCGATCTCGTCGTAGTCCGACAGACAGCCGCCGTCCTCGACCCGGCCCGCCCGATTGACCGCGCCGGATGCCAGCGCGAGGGCCTCGACCAGCGTGGTCTTTCCCGATCCGCTGTGGCCGACCAGCACCACATTCCGCAGGGCCGTGGGCTGGCCGGCCGCTGATGCCCTTCCGGCGGCTCCCGGGTGTGTACTCGACTTCTCGCTCATGTGTCTCGCCTCCAGGTCGACACTTTGCGGTGATTCGAGCTTTCCACCGAGGTCACCATGCGTCCATACATGGCGCAAGAGCCCGGTCCTCCCAAGGGCTCCGGGGGCCTTTCCGTACGCCGGGAGGCGCGCAACCGCAGCCCCGAGCCGTCGCATGCACCCTGCGCCGCGATGCCTTCGCGGCGGCCCGGGGCCGCGTGGCTACGATGGGCCAGCCGGTGGCCCCTTGACCGCGCGGCCCGTATCGACCTCCGGGAAGGCCATGCTGAACAAGTACGCGCGTGCTTTCTTCACGCGTGTTCTCACGCCGTTCGCCGCCCTGCTCATCCGTATCGGCGTCAGCCCGGACGCGGTCACCCTCGTCGGAACCGGAGGCGTGGTGGCCGGCGCCCTGGTCTTCTACCCGCGGGGCGAGTTCTTCTGGGGCACGGTCGTCATCACCCTCTTCGTCTTCTCCGACCTGGTCGACGGCAACATGGCGCGGCAACTCGGCCGCTCCAGCCGCTGGGGGGCCTTCCTCGACTCCACCCTCGACCGGGTCGCCGACTCCGCGATCTTCGGCGGGCTCGCCCTCTGGTACGCGGGGCGTGGCGAGAGCCTGATCCTCTGCGCCATGGCGATCTTCTGCCTGGCCAGCGGGCAGGTCGTGTCGTACACCAAGGCGCGGGGCGAGGCCATCGGGCTGCCGGTCGACGTCAACGGCCTGGTCGAGCGCGCCGAGCGGCTGGTCATCACGCTGGTGGCCTGCGGGCTGTCGGGTCTGCACGCGTTCGGGGTGCCCGGCGTCGAGGTCCTGCTGCCGATCGCACTGTGGATCGTCGGCATCGGCAGCGCCGTCACCCTCGGCCAGCGCGTGGTGACGGTACGCCGGGAGTCGGCCGAGGCCGACGCCATCGCACAAGGGGGGAACAGCGCATGAGCGCACGCAGGACCGGCCTGCCGGGGATCGACACCGGCAAACTCACCGACGCGCTCTACGGCCTGGGCTGGAGCACCGTCAAGAAGCTGCCCGAAGGGGTCGCCGTACGCCTCGGCCGGCGGATCGCCGACACGGCCTGGAAGCGCCGCGGCAAGGGCGTCCGCCGCCTGGAGGCCAACCTCGCCCGGGTGGTCCCGGACGCCTCCGCCGAGCGCCTGGCCGAACTCTCCCGGGCCGGGATGCGCTCGTACATGCGCTACTGGATGGAGTCCTTCCGCCTGCCGGCCTGGAGCAAGGACCGGATAAGGACGGGCTTCGTGCCCGAGGACGTGCACCACCTGGAGGAGGGGCTCAGGAGCGACCGCGGCGTCATCCTCGCCCTGCCCCACATGGGCAACTACGACCTCGCGGGCGTCTGGGTCACCACCAAGCTCAACACCCCCTTCACCACCGTCGCCGAGCGCCTCAAGCCCGAGTCCCTCTACGACCGGTTCGTCGCCTACCGCGAGGGCCTGGGCATGGAGGTGCTGCCGCACACCGGCGGCGCCGCCTTCGGCACGCTCGCCCGGCGGCTGCGCGCCGGCGGCCTGGTCTGCCTGGTCGCCGACCGCGACCTGTCCAGCTCCGGCATCCCGGTCAAGTTCTTCGGCGAGGAGACGAAGATGCCGGCCGGCCCCGCGATGCTCGCCGTACAGACCGGCGCGATGCTGCTGCCCGTCACCCTCTGGTACGACCACACCCCCGTCATGCGCGGCCGGGTCCACCCCGAGATCGAGGTCCCCGAGACCGGCACCCGCACCGAGAAGGCCGCCCTGATGACCCAGGCGCTCGCCGACACCTTCGCCTCCGGCATCGCCGACCACCCCGAGGACTGGCACATGCTCCAGCGGCTGTGGCTGGCCGACCTGGAGCCGCGCGAGCCGCGCGAGCCGCGCGGAGAAGCGAACGAAGGAACACCGTGAGCGTCGCACCCGCGGCCACCGGGCTGCAGCAGGGCACGAGAGCCGCACCGCTGCGCTGCGGGGGCGGAGAAGCGAACGAAGGAACACAGTGAAGATCGGCATCGTCTGCCCCTACGCCTGGGACGTCCCCGGCGGCGTCCAGTTCCACATCCGGGACCTGGCCGACCACCTGATCCGCCTCGGCCACGAGGTCTCCGTCCTGGCCCCGGCCGACGACGAGACCCCGCTGCCGCCGTACGTCGTCTCCGCCGGCCGCGCCGTCCCCGTCCCCTACAACGGCTCGGTCGCCCGCCTCAACTTCGGCTTCCTCTCCGCCGCCCGGGTCCGCCGCTGGCTGCAGAACGGCGCCTTCGACGTCATCCACATCCACGAGCCGGCGTCCCCCTCGCTGGGCCTGCTCTCCTGCTGGGCCGCCCAGGGCCCCATCGTGGCGACCTTCCACACCTCCAACCCGCGCTCGCGGGCGATGATCGCCGCGTACCCGATCCTGCAGCCGGCGCTGGAGAAGATCAGCGCCCGCGTCGCGGTCAGCGAGTACGCGCGCCGGACCCTCGTCGAACACCTCGGCGGCGACGCGGTGGTCATCCCCAACGGCGTGGACGTCGACTTCTTCGCCCGCGCCGAGCCCCGGCCCGAGTGGCAGGGGAGGACCATCGGCTTCATCGGCCGCATCGACGAGCCGCGCAAGGGCCTGCCGGTGCTGATGAAGGCGCTGCCGGCGATCCTCGCCGCGGTGCCCGACGCCCGGCTGCTGGTCGCCGGCCGCGGCGACGAGGAGGAGGCCGTCGCCACCCTGCCCCCCGAGCTGCGCTCCCGCGTGGAGTTCCTCGGCATGGTCACCGACGAGGACAAGGCCCGCCTGCTGCGCAGCGTCGACGTCTATGTCGCCCCCAACACGGGCGGCGAGTCCTTCGGCATCATCCTCGTGGAGGCGATGTCCGCCGGCGCACCCGTACTCGCCAGCGACCTCGACGCCTTCGCCCAGGTCCTCGACCAGGGCGAGGCCGGCGAGCTGTTCGCCAACGAGGACGCCGACGCCCTGGCCGCCGCCGCGGTACGCCTGCTGGGCGACCCCGTCCGCCTGGCGGAGCTCCGCGAACGCGGCAGCCGCCACGTCCGCCGCTTCGACTGGTCGACCGTCGGCGCCGACATCCTCGCCGTCTACGAGACCGTCACCGCCGGCGCCGCCTCGGTGGCCACCGACGAACGCGTGGGCCTGCGGGCGCGGCGCTGGCTGGCGAAGGACTGACCAGGCGCCGCCCCGGGGGAGCCCACCACGTGCGGGTAACGTGACGGCCCGTGACCACCATCATCTGGATCGCGGTAGCGGTCCTCCTCATCGGCATCTACCTCAGCTGGACGGCCGGCCGCCTGGACCGCCTGCACGCGCGCATCGACGCGGCCCGGGCGGCCCTCGACGCCCAGCTGCTGCGGCGCGCGTCCGTCGCGCAGGAGGTCGGCACGTCGGGGGTCCTGGACCCCGCCGCCTCGATCGTCCTCTACCAGGCGGCGCACGAGGCCCGGCAGGCCGAGGAGGACCACCGCGAGGTCGCGGAGAGCGAGCTGAGCCAGGCGCTGCGGGCGATCTTCGCGGAGGAGGCGCAGCTGGAGGCCGTACGGGAGGCGCCCGGTGGCGAGCAGACGGTCACCGAACTCACCGCCGCGGTCCGCCGCGTCCCGATGGCCCGCCGCTTCCACAACGACGCCGTACGGGCCGCCCGCGCCGTCCGCCGCCACCGGGTGGTGCGGATCTTCCGGCTGGCGGGGCACGCGCCGTTCCCCCTGGCCTTCGAGATGGACGACGAGCCGCCGGCCGTCCTCGACGACCGCTCGGCCGGAAACTGAGCCCGGCCGCCGCCGCGGCGCCCCGGCCCCGGCCGCCCGCGACTCCCAGCCGCAACGAGCCACCGGCCTTGAATTGGCCCTTTTCTCCGGTCCCGCGCAAAGGGTTGTGTGGTCGGCACGTTCCACCACCCGCACTGAGTGAGGTCAAACCGTGTCCAGCACGCCCACCACGCCCCAGAACCCCGAGACCGGGACCGCGCGCGTCAAGCGCGGCATGGCCGAGCAGCTCAAGGGCGGCGTGATCATGGACGTCGTCACGCCGGAAGAGGCGAAGATCGCCGAGGACGCGGGCGCCGTCGCCGTCATGGCCCTGGAGCGGGTCCCCGCCGACATCCGCAAGGACGGCGGCGTGGCCCGCATGTCGGACCCCGACATGATCGACGGCATCATCGACGCCGTCTCCATCCCGGTCATGGCCAAGTCCCGCATCGGCCACTTCGTCGAGGCCCAGGTCCTGCAGTCGCTCGGTGTCGACTACATCGACGAGTCCGAGGTCCTCACCCCCGCCGACGAGGTCAACCACTCCGACAAGTGGGCCTTCACCACCCCCTTCGTGTGTGGTGCCACCAACCTGGGCGAGGCGCTGCGCCGGATCGCCGAGGGCGCCGCCATGATCCGCTCCAAGGGCGAGGCCGGCACCGGCAACGTCGTCGAGGCGGTCCGCCACCTGCGCCAGATCAAGGGTGAGATCGCCAAGCTGCGCGGCTGCGACAACAACGAGCTGTACGCCGCCGCCAAGGAGCTGCGCGCCCCGTTCGAGCTGGTCAAGGAGGTCGCCGAGCTCGGCAAGCTGCCCGTCGTGCTGTTCTCCGCCGGCGGTGTGGCCACCCCGGCCGACGCGGCCCTGATGCGCCAGCTCGGCGCCGAGGGCGTGTTCGTCGGCTCCGGCATCTTCAAGTCCGGCGACCCGGCCAAGCGCGCCGCCGCGATCGTGAAGGCCACCACCTTCTACGACGACCCGAAGGTCGTCGCGGACGTCTCCCGCAACCTGGGCGAGGCCATGGTCGGCATCAACTGCGACACCCTCCCCGAGGCCGAGCGCTACGCCAACCGCGGCTGGTAGGAACCGAGGACATGAGCACCCCCACCATCGGTGTGCTGGCCCTCCAGGGCGACGTCCGTGAGCACGTCAAGGCGCTCACGGACGCCGGCGCCCAGGCCCGGCCGGTGCGCCGCCCCGAGGAGCTGGACCAGGTCGAGGGCCTGGTCATACCGGGCGGCGAGTCCACCACGATGTCCAAGCTGGCGATCGTCTTCGGCATGCTGGAGCCGCTACGCGCGTTCGTGCGCGCGGGCCGGCCGGTCTACGGGACCTGCGCCGGCATGATCATGGTCGCGGACAAGCTGCTGGACGCCCGGGAGGACCAGGAGACGCTCGGCGGCATCGACATGATCGTCCGCCGTAACGCGTTCGGGCGGCAGAACGAGTCCTTCGAGGCGGCCATCGACGTCGCCGGCATACCCGGCGGACCGGTCGAGGGCGTCTTCATCCGGGCGCCCTGGGTCGAGTCGGTCGGCGGCGCGGTCGAGGTCCTGGCCACGTACGACGGGCACACCGTGGCCGTCCGGCAGGGTAACGTCCTGGCCACGTCGTTCCATCCGGAGCTGACCGGTGACCACCGCGTCCACGCGCTGTTCGTGGACATGGTGCGCAGTGTGACTGGGTAACACCGCGTCACCTGGCCCCGGTAGGATCTATGGCGTTCGTTTCAGAAGTTGGTTACGCGAAGGAGACAGGCGGATGTCCGGCCACTCTAAATGGGCTACGACGAAGCACAAGAAGGCCGTGATCGATGCCAAGCGCGGCAAGCTCTTCGCGAAGCTGATCAAGAACATCGAGGTCGCGGCCCGTACGGGCGGTGCCGACCCGGACGGCAACCCGACCCTCTTCGACGCCATCCAGAAGGCCAAGAAGAGCTCGGTGCCCAACAAGAACATCGACTCCGCGGTCAAGCGCGGTGCGGGCCTGGAGGCCGGCGGCGCCGACTACGAGACCATCATGTACGAGGGCTACGGCCCCAACGGTGTCGCGGTGCTCATCGAGTGCCTCACCGACAACCGCAACCGCGCCGCCTCGGACGTCCGCGTCGCCATGACCCGCAACGGCGGTTCGATGGCCGACCCGGGCTCGGTGTCGTACCTGTTCAACCGCAAGGGCGTGGTGATCGTCCCCAAGGGTGAACTGAGCGAGGACGACGTGCTGGGCGCGGTGCTGGACGCGGGCGCCGAGGAGGTCAACGACCTCGGTGAGTCCTTCGAGGTGCTCAGCGAGGCCACCGACCTGGTCGCGGTCCGCACCGCGCTCCAGGAGGCCGGTATCGACTACGACTCGGCCGACGCCAACTTCGTCCCGACCATGCAGGTCGAGCTGGAGGAAGAGGGCGCGCGCAAGATCTTCAAGCTGATCGACGCGCTGGAGGACAGCGACGACGTGCAGAACGTCTTCGCCAACTTCGACGTCTCGGACGACGTGATGGCCAAGGTCGACGCCTGAGCCGGTAGTCCGCGCGGCCGCGCCGCAGCCGTTCGCACACGGGCCGACGGGGAACACACCCCCGTCGGCCCGTCGCGTTGTCAGTGGCAGCCGATACTGTGCTGAGCAGGGGATCTCCGCCCCTCCCGCGGGGGAACGGGGGACGAAACGGTACGGCATGAGGGGAGGGGCGCCGTGAAGGTGCTCGGGGTGGACCCGGGGCTGACCCGGTGCGGGGTCGGCGTGGTGGAAGGTGTCGCCGGCCGTCCGCTGAAGATGGTCGGCGTCGGCGTCGTCCGCACTCCGCCCGATGCCGAGATCGCCCAGCGGCTGGTCCTCATCGAGCGCGGCCTGGAGGAGTGGCTGGACACCCACCGCCCCGAGTACGTCGCCGTGGAACGGGTCTTCAGCCAGCACAACGTCCGTACGGTCATGGGCACCGCCCAGGCCAGCGCGGTCGCCATGCTCTGCGCGGCCCGCCGCGGCCTGCCGGTCGCGCTGCACACCCCCAGCGAGGTCAAGGCGGCCGTCACGGGCTCGGGCCGGGCCGACAAGGCCCAGGTCGGCGCCATGGTGACGCGGCTGCTGCGGCTCGACGCACCACCGAAGCCGGCCGACGCCGCCGACGCCCTCGCCCTCGCCATCTGCCACATCTGGCGGGCCCCCGCGGTCAACCGCCTCCAGCAGGCCCAGGCCGCCGCCCGCCACACCTCCGCTCCCGTCCGCACGCTGAAGGGCACCCGATGATCGCCTTTGTCTCCGGCCCGGTCGCGGCCCTGGCCCCCGATAGCGCCGTCGTCGAGATCGGCGGTATCGGCATGGCCGTCCAGTGCACCCCGAACACGCTCTCCGCGCTGCGCATCGGAGCACAGACCAAGCTCGCCACCTCCCTCGTCGTCCGCGAGGACTCGCTCACGCTCTACGGCTTCGCCGACGACGACGAGCGCCAGACCTTCGAGCTGCTGCAGACCGCCAGCGGCGTGGGCCCCCGGCTCGCACAGGCCATGCTCGCGGTGCACACCCCCGACGCGCTGCGCCGTGCGGTCTCCACCGGCGACGAGAAGGCGCTCACCGCCGTCCCCGGCATCGGCAAGAAGGGCGCCCAGAAGCTGCTGCTGGAGCTGAAGGACCGACTCGGCGAACCGGTCGGCAGCGGTCGGCCCGCGGCCGGCGGCCCGGCCGCCGCCGGCTGGCGCGACCAGCTGCAGGCCGCCCTGATCGGACTCGGCTACGCCACCCGCGAGGCCGACGAGGCGGTCGCCGCGGTCGCCCCGCAGGCCGAGGAGGCCGTCGCCGCCGGCGGCGCGCCCCAGGTGCCGCAGCTGCTCAAGGCCGCCCTGCAGACGCTGAACCGCGCCCGATGACCGCCGCCGGGGCCGCGCGCCCCCGACCGCACGACCACGCAGGCGGCCCGGCCGCCCCGACCCCGCGAGGCAATCCGCAGTGAACTGGGACGACACCGCACCGCCCACCGAGGACACCGCCCCCGGCGGCCCCGACCGGCTGGTCGGCGCCGACGCGGACGGCGAGGACACCGCCGTCGAGGCCGCCCTGCGGCCCAAGGACCTCGCCGAGTTCGTGGGCCAGGAGCGGGTGCGCGAACAGCTCGACCTGGTGCTGCGCGCCGCCCGCGCCCGTGGCGCCACCGCCGACCACGTCCTGCTGTCCGGCGCGCCGGGCCTCGGCAAGACGACCCTGTCGATGATCATCGCCGCCGAGATGGGCGCCCCCATCCGGATCACCTCCGGCCCCGCCATCCAGCACGCCGGCGACCTCGCCGCGATCCTCTCCTCCCTCCAGGAGGGCGAGGTCCTCTTCCTCGACGAGATCCACCGGATGTCCCGGCCCGCCGAGGAGATGCTCTACATGGCGATGGAGGACTTCCGCGTCGACGTCATCGTCGGCAAGGGCCCGGGCGCCACCGCCATCCCCCTCGACCTCCCGCCGTTCACCCTGGTCGGCGCCACGACCAGGGCCGGACTGCTGCCGCCCCCGCTGCGCGACCGCTTCGGCTTCACCGCCCATATGGAGTTCTACGCCCCCGCCGAGCTGCAGCGGGTCATCCACCGCTCGGCCGGCCTGCTCGACGTCGAGATAGAGCCGGACGGCGCCGCCGAGATCGCCGGCCGCTCCCGCGGCACGCCCCGTATCGCCAACCGCCTGCTGCGCCGCGTCCGCGACTACGCCCAGGTCAAGGCCGACGGCCTGATCACCCGCGAGATCGCCTCCCAGGCCCTCGGCGTCTACGAGGTCGACGCCCGCGGGCTGGACCGCCTGGACCGCGCCGTGCTCACGGCCCTGCTGAAGCTCTTCGGCGGCGGCCCGGTGGGCCTGTCCACCCTCGCGGTCGCCGTGGGGGAGGAGCGCGAGACCGTCGAGGAGGTCGCCGAGCCGTTCCTCGTACGGGAGGGGCTGCTGGCCAGGACCCCCAGGGGACGCATCGCGACCCCGGCGGCCTGGGCCCATCTCGGGCTGGTGCCACCCCAGCAGCAATCAGGAGGAAGCGGACAGCAGGGCTTGTTCGGGGCCTGACGGCGCGGAGACTCGCCCGGTCAGGAACTGCGGTGCGATGCTGGGCGTTGTTCCACTGGTGGGGACTCGCTTAGACTCCGCCGATGCCGTCCGTAAGGGCCGGCATACCCACCCCCGCTATATGAGACCGCCCAGCAGCGGTCGTGCGAAGGATTTCCGTCCCGTGCCCAATATCGTGACTCTCCTCCCCTTTATCGTTCTCATCGGGGCCATGTTCCTGATGACGCGGTCCGCCAAGAAGAAGCAGCAGGCGGCCCAGCAGATGCGCGAAGAGATGCAGGCCGGCACCGGCGTCCGGACGATCGGCGGCATGTACGCCACCGTCAAGGAAGTCCACGAGGACACCGTCCTCCTGGAGGTCGCCCCCGGCGTGCACGCCATCTACGCCAAGAACGCCATCGGCGCCGTGCTCGCGGATGAGGAGTACAACCGCATTCTGGACGGTGCCGAGGCGGGCCACGGCGACGAGCCGGTCGTCCCGGACGATGCCTCCTCGCTGACCGGCGACACCGCCACCGAGACGGGTGACAAGGCCGCCAAGATCGAGCTGGGCAAGGCCGAGACCCCGGCCGCCGACAAGCCCGCCGACGACGCCGCGGCCGAGAAGGACGCCGAGGACGCCGAAGGCGCCAAGGACATCGCCAAGGCAGACGCCGACGCCGCCAAGGACGACAAGAAGGCCGGCGACGACGCGAAGTAGTCCATCCCACGGAACCGCGGGGCATGTTGAGTCGTGCACCGCGGTTCCGGGACGGTCTAGGCTCCGGCGGGGGCAGGTCCGCACAAGACTTCGTGGCCGCTCGGCCGACACCCCGGGCCGAGGGGTTGGACAGGGAGAAACGAGAAGGTGGCAGCACCGAAGAAGGGCCGCAGGGCGCCCGCGAGCCAGGGGCATCCGGGCCGCACCCTGATCCTGGTCCTGATCGCGATGGCGGGGCTGATCGGAGGCATGTTCTACTCCGGCACGCTGACGCCCCGTCTGGGCATCGACCTGGCGGGCGGCACCAGCTTCACGCTGGCGGCCCAGAACCAGCCGGGCAGGCCCAACGCGATCAACGAGACCAACATGAAGACCGCCGCCGACATCATGGAGCGACGGGTCAACGGTCTCGGCGTGACCGAGTCCGAGGTCCAGACGCAGGGCAGCAACCACATCATCGTGAACATCCCCAAGGGGACGGACGCGAAGCAGGCCCGCCAGCAGGTCGGTACCACCGCCCAGCTCGGGTTCCGGCCGGTGCTGACCACCACCGTGGGCACCAAGACACCCGAGCCCAGCCCCTCCAAGAGCGGTGCCGGCGACAAGGGCAAGGACGACAAGGCGTCCGGGGACAAGGCCAAGGACAAGCCGGGCACCCAGCAGAACGCCTCCTCCTCGCAATCGCCGAGCGCCAAGCCGACGACGCAGGGCCGCGCCGTGACGGACGCGCTGAAGAAGGCACCGTCCGCGAAGCCCACCCCGTCGGGCAAGCCCTCCGCGCCTCCGACGCCGCCGGCGCTCCCCGGCGCCGAGGAGATCCCGCCGGCCCTCCAGAAGCAGCTGAACGCGCTGGACTGCTCCACGAAGAAGAATCGTGCCGTGGCCGGCGAGAAGGCCGCCGGCGCCAAGCCGTCCGACCCGATCGTGGCCTGCAAGGACGACGGCACCCAGAAGTACGTGCTGGGTCCGATCGCCGTCGAGGGCACCGACGTCAAGGGCGCCAAGGCCGTCTTCGACAGCCAGCAGGGGCAGGGCTGGATCGTCCAGATGGACTTCACCTCCGACGGCGGCAAGAAGTTCGCGGACATCACCGGCAAGCTCGCCACCAAGACGCAGCCGCAGAACCAGTTCGCGATCGTCCTGGACGGCGCGGTGGTCTCCGACCCGCGGGTCAGCGAGCGGCTCAACGGCGGCAACGCCACCATCTCCGGCGGCTTCACCCAGCAGTCCGCCGAGGACCTCGGCAACATGCTGTCCTACGGCGCGCTGCCCCTCTCCTTCAAGATCGACGACGAGACCACGGTCACCGCGGCCCTCGGCGGCGAGCAGCTGCACGCCGGTCTGATCGCCGGCGCCATCGGCCTCGCCCTGGTCGTCGTCTACCTGATCGCCTACTACCGGGGCCTGGCGCTGGTCGCGCTGGCGAGCCTGTGCGTCTCGGCGATCCTGACGTACACGATCATGACGCTGCTCGGTCCGGCCATCGGGTTCGCGCTGAACCTCCCGGCGGTCTGCGGCGCCATCGTCGCCATCGGCATCACCGCCGACTCGTTCATCGTCTACTTCGAACGCATCCGGGACGAGATCCGCGAGGGCCGCACCCTGCGCCCGGCCGTGGAGCGCGGCTGGCCGCGGGCCCGCCGCACGATCCTGGTCTCCGACTTCGTGTCGTTCCTGGCCGCCGCGGTGCTGTTCATCGTCACCGTCGGCAAGGTGCAGGGCTTCGCCTTCACCCTCGGCCTGACCACCGTCCTCGACGTCGTGGTGGTCTTCCTCTTCACCAAGCCCCTGATGACGCTGCTGGCCCGGCGGAAGTTCTTCTACGAGGGCCACTCCTGGTCCGGCCTCGACCCCCAGCGCCTGGGCGCCAAGCCACCGCTGCGCCGCCGCCGCGGCACCGCCCCCACCCAGACGAAGGAGGCGTGAGATGTCCAAGCTCGGAAACATCGGCGCCCGGCTCTACCGCGGCGAGGTCGGCTACGACTTCATCGGCAAGCGGAAGATCTGGTACGGCATCTCGATCCTCATCACCATCACGGCCATCGTCGGCCTGGCGGTGCGCGGTCTGAACATGGGCATCGAGTTCTCCGGCGGCGCGGTCTTCACCACCCCGGCCACCTCCGTGTCCGCCTCCGAGGCCCAGCACAAGGCCGAGTCGGCGGCGGGCGGCCACCAGGCCGTGGTGCAGAAGCTCGGCGACGGCGCGCTGCGCATCCAGATCAGCGGCCTGGACACCAAGCAGGCGGTGCCGGTCCAGGAGGAGCTCGCCAAGGACCTGAGCATCCCGGTCAAGGACGTCAACACCCAGCTGGTCGGCCCGAGCTGGGGTGAGCAGATCGCCAACAAGGCCTGGCTGGGCCTGGGGATCTTCATGGTCCTCGTGGTGATCTATCTGGCCATCGCCTTCGAGTGGCGGATGGCGCTCGCCGCCCTGATCGCGCTGGTCCACGACCTCACGATCACGGTCGGCGTGTACGCCCTGGTCGGCTTCGAGGTCACGCCCGGCACGGTCATCGGTCTGCTGACCATCCTCGGCTACTCGCTGTACGACACGGTCGTCGTCTTCGACAGCCTCAAGGAAGCCTCCAAGGACATCACCAAGCAGACCCGCTTCACCTACAGCGAGATCGCCAACCGCTCCATCAACAGCACGCTGGTCCGCTCCATCAACACCACCGTCGTGGCGTTGCTCCCGGTCGCCGGTCTGTTGTTCGTCGGCGGTGGCGTGCTGGGCGCGGGCATGCTCAACGACATCTCGCTGGCCCTGTTCGTCGGCCTCGCCGCCGGTGCGTACTCCTCGATCTTCATCGCCACCCCGCTCGTCGCCGACTTCAAGAACGCCGAGCCGGAGATGAAGGCGCTGGCCAAGCGGATCAAGGCCAAGCGCGCCGCCGCGGCGGCCAAGGGCGCGAGCCAGGAGGAGCCGCAGGACGCCGCCCCCGGTGGGGCGGACACCGACGAGGAGGAGGACGCCGCGGTCGTCGGTCCGCGCCGGCAGCCCCCCTCCCGCCCCCGCGGACGCGGCCGCTCGTCGGGCAAGCGCCGATGAGCGAGCGCAGCGAGGCTTCGCCTTGCGCCCCCGCGGCCCTGCAGGAGCTGCTGCTCAGCCGGATCACCGATGTCCCGGACTATCCCAAGCCCGGGGTGATGTTCAAGGACATCACCCCGCTGCTGTCCGACCCGGTGGCCTTCGGGGCGCTCACCGACGCCTTCGTCGAGCTGTGCGCACGGCATCGCGCCGACAAGGTGGTGGGTCTGGAGGCACGCGGCTTCATACTCGCCGCCCCCGTGGCGGTCCGCGCCGGCATCGGCTTCGTGCCCGTACGCAAGGCCGGAAAGCTGCCCGGAGCGACGCTCGGCCAGGCCTACGAGCTGGAGTACGGCACCGCCGAGATCGAGATCCACGCCGACGCACTGGCCCCGGGTGACCGGGTGCTGGTCATCGACGACGTGCTCGCCACCGGCGGCACCGCCGACGCCTCGCTGCAGCTCATCCGCCGCGCGGGCGCCGAGGTCGCCGGCCTGGCGGTGCTGATGGAGCTGGGTTTCCTGGCCGGGCGGCAGCGGCTTTCGCCGGGTCTGCGGGGCGCTCCCCTGGAGGCTCTGATCACGGTCTGAGCCCCTGGCGGGCAGCCTTCGCACACCACACGAGCAGCAGGGGCATCCGGAAGAATCCGGGTGCCCCTGCTGCTGTGTCATGTACGGACCCATGGCCGCGGGGGAGCCGCCGCCGCGGGGTCGATACCATGGCACCCCGACCCGTTCGAGGTCCTGGGGTCCGGAACCGCTTGAGGAGTGCTCTTGCCAGACGAGGCCCAGCCGCTCTCCCCCGGACTGCGTCCGGCGGGATCCGACGCCGCGCGCCCGGACGAGCCGAAGCCGAAGGACGCGGCTTCCAAGGACGCGCCCCGGCCCGAGCGGCCCGGCGCTCCCGACGCAGGCGCGGGGTCCCGGCCGCCGGCCGGCCGGCCCGCCACGTCCCCCACCGAGCAGTCCCGGCAGGCGCCCGCCGCCTCCCCGGCCACGCGTGCGCCCAAGCCGCCCGCCAAGGCCGACCAGCCGGCCGCGCCCAAGCCGCTGCCGCCGACCCCCGCGGGCCGCTCCGGTTCCCCCAACCGGGTACGGGCCCGCCTCGCCCGGCTGGGCGTCCAGCGCTCCAGCCCGTACAACCCGGTCCTGGAGCCGCTGCTGCGGGCCGTGCGCGGCAACGACCCCAAGATCGAGACCGCGACGCTGCGCCAGGTGGAGCGGGCCTATCAGGTCGCCGAGCGCTGGCACCGCGGCCAGAAGCGCAAGAGCGGCGACCCGTACATCACCCACCCGCTGGCCGTCACCACCATCCTCGCCGAGCTGGGCATGGACCCGGCGACGCTGATGGCGGGCCTGCTGCACGACACCGTCGAGGACACCGAGTACGGCCTGGACACCCTGCGCCGGGACTTCGGCGACCAGGTCGCGCTGCTGGTCGACGGCGTCACCAAGCTCGACAAGGTCAAGTTCGGTGAGGCCGCGCAGGCCGAGACGGTCCGCAAGATGGTCGTCGCGATGGCCAAGGACCCGCGTGTGCTGGTCATCAAGCTGGCCGACCGCCTGCACAACATGCGCACCATGCGCTACCTCAAGCGGGAGAAGCAGGAGAAGAAGGCCCGCGAGACGCTGGAGATCTACGCTCCGCTCGCCCACCGCCTGGGCATGAACACCATCAAGTGGGAGCTGGAGGACCTCGCCTTCGCGATCCTCTACCCCAAGATGTACGACGAGATCGTGCGGCTGGTCGCCGAGCGGGCGCCCAAGCGGGACGAGTATCTGGCGATAGTGACCGACGAGGTCCAGGCCGACCTGCGCGCCGCCCGCATCAAGGCCACCGTCACCGGCCGCCCGAAGCACTACTACAGCGTCTACCAGAAGATGATCGTGCGCGGCCGCGACTTCGCCGAGATCTACGACCTGGTGGGCATCCGCGTCCTCGTCGACACCGTCCGTGACTGCTACGCCGCCCTCGGCACCATCCACGCGCGATGGAACCCGGTCCCCGGCCGGTTCAAGGACTACATCGCGATGCCGAAGTTCAACATGTACCAGTCGCTGCACACGACGGTCATCGGGCCCAGCGGCAAGCCGGTCGAACTCCAGATCCGCACCTTCGACATGCACCGCCGCGCCGAGTACGGCATCGCCGCGCACTGGAAGTACAAGCAGGAAGCGGTGGCCGGCGCCTCCAAGATCCGTACGGATGTGCCGAAGAACGCGGGCAAGGGCCAGGACACCGTCAACGACATGGCCTGGCTGCGGCAGCTGCTGGACTGGCAGAAGGAGACCGAGGACCCCGGCGAGTTCCTGGAGTCGCTGCGCTTCGACCTGTCCCGCAACGAGGTCTTCGTCTTCACGCCGAAGGGCGATGTGATAGCGCTGCCGGCCGGCGCCACGCCCGTCGACTTCGCCTACGCGGTGCACACCGAGGTCGGCCACCGCACGATAGGGGCGCGGGTCAACGGACGTCTCGTCCCGCTCGAATCGACCCTGGACAACGGCGACCTGGTGGAGGTCTTCACCTCCAAGGCCCCGGGTGCCGGGCCGTCCCGGGACTGGCTCGGCTTCGTCAAGTCCCCGCGCGCCCGGAACAAGATCCGCGGCTGGTTCTCCAAGGAGCGCCGCGACGAGGCCATCGAGCAGGGCAAGGACGCCATCGCGCGGGCCATGCGCAAGCAGAACCTGCCGATCCAGCGGATCCTGACCGGCGACTCCCTGGTGACCCTCGCGCACGAGATGCGCTATCCGGACATCTCCTCGCTCTACGCCGCCATCGGCGAGGGACATGTCGCGGCGCAGGGCGTCGTCCAGAAGCTGGTGCAGGCGCTCGGCGGCCAGGACGAGGCCACCGAGGACATCGCCGAGTCCACCCCGATCCGGCCGCGCTCCAAGCGCCGCTCCAGCGCCGACCCCGGTGTGGTCGTCAAGGGCGTCGACGACGTCTGGGTCAAGCTCGCCCGCTGCTGTACGCCGGTCCCGGGCGACCCCATCATCGGCTTCGTCACCCGCGGCAGCGGCGTCTCGGTGCACCGCGCCGACTGCCTCAACGTCGACTCGCTGTCCCGGCAGCCGGAGCGGATCCTGGACGTCGAGTGGGCGCCCACCCAGTCCTCGGTCTTCCTGGTCGCCATCCAGGTCGAGGCGCTGGACCGCTCCCGGCTGCTGTCGGACGTCACGCGGGTCCTGTCGGACCAGCACGTCAACATCCTCTCGGCGGCCGTCCAGACCTCCCGCGACCGCGTCGCCACCTCCCGCTTCACCTTCGAGATGGGCGACCCGAAGCATCTGGGGCATGTGCTGAAGGCGGTCCGGGGCGTGGAGGGCGTGTACGACGTGTACCGGGTGACGTCGGCCCGCAGGCCGTAGCCGCGCGCACGAGGAGGGCCCCGGTACGGAAGTACCGGGGCCCTCCTTCGTATCGGGCGCCTCAGCCATCAATGGAGGAACCCCGACGGCGAGCAACCACCTCCGCGAGAGCGATGGGGGTCCCCCCCCGCGCCTTAAGCGTGGGGGAGGTTCAGCCGCAAAGGGGCGCTCAGCCGCCGAACTCCTCAAGGCCCTTCAGCGCCTGGTCCAGCAGGGCCTTGCGGCCCTCCAGCTCCCGGCCGAGCTTGTCGGCCTTGGCGTCGTTGCCGGCCGCCCGGGCCGTGTCGATCTGCTTCTGCAGCTTGTCGACGGCGTCCTGGAGCTGACCGGTCAGCCCCGCGGCGCGGGCCCGCGCCTCGGGGTTCGTCCGGCGCCACTCGGCCTCTTCGGCTTCCTGGATGGCGCGCTCCACGGCGTGCATCCGGCCCTCGATCTTGGGGCGGGCGTCCCGCGGGACGTGGCCGATGGCCTCCCACCGCTCGTTGATCGACCGGAACGCGGACCGTGCGGCCTTCAGGTCGGTGACCGGGAGCAGCTTCTCGGCCTCGACGGCAAGCTCCTCCTTGCGGGTGAGGTTCTCCCGCTGCTCGGCGTCGCGCTCCGCGAAGACCTCGCCGCGCGCCTGGAAGAAGACGTCCTGGGCGCCGCGGAAGCGGTTCCACAGGTCGTCCTCGTGCTCGCGCTGCGCGCGGCCCGCGGCCTTCCACTCCGCCATCAGCTCGCGGTAGCGGGCGGCGGTGGCGCCCCAGTCCGTCGAGGCCGACAGCGACTCGGCCTCGGCGACCAGCTTCTCCTTGGCCTTGCGGGACTCCTCGCGCTGCGCGTCCAGCGACGCGAAGTGCGCCTTGCGCCGCTTGGAGAACGCCGAGCGGGCGTGCGAGAAGCGGTGCCACAGCTCGTCGTCCGCCTTGCGGTCCAGCCGCGGCAGGCCCTTCCAGGTGTCGACCAGCGCGCGCAGCCGCTCACCGGCCGCCCGCCACTGCTCACTGGCCGCCAGCTCCTCGGCCTCGGCGACCAGCTGCTCCTTGGCCTTACGGGCCTCGTCGCTCTGCTTGGCCTTCTGCGCCTTGCGCTCCTCGCGGCGCGACTCGACCGCCTCGACGAGCTTGTCCAGCCGCTTCCTGAGCGCGTCCAGATCGCCGACCGCGTGGTGCTCGTCGACCTGCTGGCGCAGATGGTCGATCGCGGTGCTCGCGTCCTTCGCCGACAGGTCGGTGGTCCTGACCCGGCGCTCGAGGAGGCCGATTTCGACGACCAGGCCCTCATACTTGCGCTCGAAGTAGGCGAGGGCCTCCTCGGGAGTGCCCGCCTGCCACGATCCGACGACCTGCTCGCCATCGGCGGTACGCACGTACACGGTCCCCGTCTCATCGACGCGGCCCCATGGGTCGCTGCTCACAGCGCCTCCTCCACATGATGCCGACGGGGGCGTGCGGCCCCCCCGGCATCGTCCACAGTTTCTGTCCGGCAGAGCCGCGCCCTGGCCGGTCCGACGGGCTGTCTTGCGGGTGAGGGTGGCAGCCGTCGGAGCAGGCACCCTACCCAACGCCAATCTAGGCGAACGGCGCTCGGCTGTCCGCATCCAGCGCGACCGAAATTCCACGGTGCGCACCCGGGGGCGACGCCGCGCCGCCCCCGCCCCGGTCCGCCGGTCAGGACTTCCGCACGCTCGCCCGGTCGATCACGACGGTGGCGTTGGGCGCGGTGTTGCGGGTCTGCGGGTCGGGCGTGGAGCCCGCGTCGGCGATCTTGCGCAGCACGTCCATGCCGCCCGTGATCGTCCCGAACGGCGTGTAGTCGGGGGGCAGCCGGCTGTCCTCGAAGACGAGGAAGAACTGGCTGCCGCCGGAGTTGCGGGTCTTGTCGTTCTGCCCGTCGTAGGTGTTGGCCATCGCGACCGTGCCCGCCGGATACACACCGCCCTTGAGCCGGGCGTCCTTGAGGTTCTCGTCGGGGAGGGTGTAGCCGGGCGAGCCCTTGCCCGTGGCCGTCGGGTCGCCGCACTGCAGGACGTGGATGCCCTGGTCCACCAGGCGGTGGCAGCGGCTGTGGTCGAAGTAGCCCTGACGGGCCAGGAAGGCGAACGAGTTGACGGTGTGCGGCGCCTTGCCCGCGTCCAGCTTCAGACCGATCGTGCCGCAGGTCGTCGTCAGCTTCACCGAGTAGGAGGCCGCGGTGTCGACGGACATCGCCGGTTCCTTCTTCCAGGTCTTCGTCGAGGGCGCACCCTTCGCGGGCCTGGCGCACGGGTCCGGCGCCGCGGACGGTGTCGCGTCGGCCGCCACCTGGTCGTCGCCGGCCAGTCCCGCCGAGGCGTAGGCCGCGGCGCCGGCGGCCAGTGCCACGGCCACGGCGGACGCGATGATCACATTGCGTCGCCTGGCCTTGCTCCGGGCGGTGGACCGCCGCTGCTGCTGACGCTCGAACTTCTCCCGGGCGAGCTGCCGCCGCCGCTGATCCTTGCTGACCACCGGTCGTCTCCTTGTCCGATCATCGATGTGTCCGAGCAGTGCGGTGTCCGGGCGCCGAGGTCCTCGCCCGCCGATCGCCTCCGCCGTGGCCGTACCGTATACGGGTTCGCCCTGGCGGGAGTCGCGCCGGTAGGCTCTGGAGCTGCCGAGATGTCCGGGAGCGGCCTTGCGCGGCGCCCTCCACACCGACCTTTAAGGACGAACGTGCTGATTGCCGGGTTCCCCGCCGGGGCCTGGGGCACCAACTGCTACTTGGTAGCCCCCGCCGCCGGCGAGGAGTGCGTCATCATCGACCCGGGCCACCAAGCGGCCCAGGGAGTCGAGGACGCGGTCGCAAAGCATCGGCTCAAGCCCGTCGCGGTCGTCCTCACCCACGGCCATATCGACCATGTCGCCTCGGTCGTCCCCGTGTGCGGCGCGCACGACGTCCCGGCCTGGATCCACCCCGAGGACCGCTACATGATGAGCGACCCCGAGCGGGCCCTTGGCCGCTCCATCGGTCGGCAGCTCATGGGCGAACTGACGGTGGGGGAGCCGGACGACGTCAAGGAGCTGAGCGACGGCACCGACCTGGAACTGGCCGGAATGCGGTTCTCCGTCGCGCATGCGCCCGGCCATACCAAGGGGTCGGTGACGTTCCGGATGCCCGAGCAGGCGGACGTTCCGCCGGTCTTCTTCTCGGGCGACCTGCTCTTCGCCGGCTCCATCGGACGCACCGACCTGCCGGGCGGCGACCACGCCGAGATCCTGCAGTCGCTGGCGCGCGTGTGCCTGCCGCTGGAGGACTCGACCGTCGTCCTGTCCGGCCACGGCCCCCAGACCACCATCGGCCGCGAGCGCGCCACCAACCCGTTCCTGCGGGAGGTGGCGGCCGGCCTCGGAGACGGCTTCAGCGCCGCTCCACGACGAGGAATGTGACGAGAGCTTCGTGAGCACCTTCAAGGCCCCCAAGGGCACGTACGACCTGATTCCGCCGCAGTCCGCCACCTACCTCGCGGTGCGCGAGGCGATCGCCGCGCCGCTGAAGAACTCCGGTTACGGCTACATCGAGACGCCCGGCTTCGAGAACGTCGAACTGTTCGCGCGCGGCGTCGGCGAGTCCACCGACATCGTGACCAAGGAGATGTACGCCTTCGAGACCAAGGGCGGCGACCGGCTCGCGCTGCGCCCCGAGGGCACCGCGTCCGTGCTGCGCGCCGCACTGGAGGCCAACCTCCACAAGTCCGGCAACCTCCCGGTCAAGCTCTGGTACTCGGGCTCGTACTACCGCTACGAGCGTCCGCAGAAGGGCCGCTACCGCCACTTCTCGCAGGTCGGCGCGGAGGCCATCGGTGCCGAGGACCCGGCGCTGGACGCCGAGTTGATCATCCTGGCCGACCAGGCGTACCGCGCCCTGGGGCTGCGCGACTTCCGCATCCTGCTCAACTCCCTGGGCGACAAGGAGTGCCGCCCCGTCTACCGCGCCGCGCTGCAGGACTTCCTGCGCGGGCTCGACCTGGACGACGACACCCGGCGCCGGGTCGACATCAACCCGCTGCGCGTCCTGGACGACAAGCGCGAGTCCGTCCAGCGGCAGCTGGCCGGGGCGCCGATGCTGCGCGACTACCTGTGCGAGGCGTGCAAGGCGTACCACGAGCAGGTCCGGGAGCTGCTGACGGCGGCGGGCGTGGCCTTCGAGGACGACGAGAAGCTGGTCCGCGGCCTGGACTACTACACCCGCACCACCTTCGAGTTCGTCCACGACGGCCTCGGCTCGCAGTCCGCGGTGGGCGGCGGCGGCCGCTACGACGGCCTGTCGGAGATGATCGGCGGCCCCGCGCTGCCGTCCGTGGGATGGGCGCTGGGCGTGGACCGCACGGTGCTGGCGCTGGAGGCGGAGGGCATCACGCTCGACATCCCCGCCGCCACCGCCGTGTACGCCGTACCGCTCGGCGAGGAGGCCCGCCGGGTGCTCTTCGGCACGGTCACCGAGCTGCGCCGGGCCGGCGTCGCCACCGACTTCGCGTACGGCGGCAAGGGCCTGAAGAACGCCATGAAGTCCGCCAACCGCTCCGGCGCACGGCTGGCTCTGGTGGCCGGCGAGCGGGATCTGGCCGAAGGCGTGGTCCAGCTCAAGGACCTCGAGAGCGGCGAGCAGACCCCCGTCGCGCTGGCCGCGGTGGCCGACGAGGTCCGCCGCCGGCTGGGCTGAGGCCGCCGGTCGGTCGACGCCGGGCCCGCGAATTCGCCGTGTTTACGCGCAGCGAACGGCGGTGCCCGGTGTGCTTGAGGCAGAATGAAGGGCGCGGCCGCGGCCCCGCGGGCCGGTCCGCGCAGCCCATCTCCCAAGGGACCGACGGAACGGCGATATGACGACGACAGCGGTTGACGACGTGTCCATCGACGACGACCACGCGAGCGGCCCGAGCACCATCGGCTCGGGCCGCGGCCTCGCCCTGCTCCTGGTGATCACCGGAGCGCTGGGCGGCCTGGCCGCATGGATCATCACGCTGGACAAGTTCGAGCTGCTGAAGGACCCGAACTTCAAGCCGGCCTGCAGCTTCAACCCGATCATCTCCTGCGGCAGCGTCATGCAGAGCAAGCAGGCGGAGGTCTTCGGCTTCCCGAACCCGCTGGCAGGTCTGGTCGGCTTCGGCGTGATCATCGCGATCGGCATGGCCCTGCTCGCCGGCGCCCGCTTCCGCCGCTGGTACTGGATCGGGCTGAACATCGGCACCGGGCTCGCCGCGGTCTTCTGCATGTGGCTGATGACCCAGTCGCTGTACAGCATCAACGCGCTGTGCCTGTGGTGCACGCTGACCTGGTGCGTGACGATCCTGATGTTCTGGTACACCACCGTGCACAACATCAAGCACGGCGTCATCCCGGCCCCCGAGGGGCTGCGCCGCACGGTGCTGGAGTTCCACTGGGTCGTACCGGTCCTCTGGTACGGCGTGATCGCCCTGTTGATCCTCACCAAGTGGTGGTCCTACTGGAGCACCCTGCTGTAGGCCACGCCTCGCGCACTGCCCGCCCCGGTCCCGTCCCCCGGCGGGCCGGGGCGTTGTCAGTGGGGTGGCATAGGCTCGTCGACGTGGAGCCCGACCTGTTCACCGCCGCCGCCGAAGACCGCCAGGAGAAGGACCCCGCGGGGTCTCCGCTCGCCGTGCGGATGCGTCCGCGCACCCTCGACGAGGTGGTGGGCCAGCAGCATCTGCTCAAACCGGGCTCACCGCTGCGCCGCCTGGTGGGGGAGGGCAGCGGGGGGCCCGCGGGGCCGTCGTCGGTGTTCCTGTGGGGGCCGCCCGGCATCGGCAAGACGACCTTGGCGTATGTGGTCAGCCAGGCGACGAACAAGCGCTTCGTGGAGCTGTCGGCGATCACGGCCGGGGTCAAGGAGGTCCGCGCGGTCATCGACGGCGCCCGGCGCGCCTCCGGCGGCTTCGGCAAGGAGACCGTCCTCTTCCTCGACGAGATCCACCGCTTCAGCAAGGCCCAGCAGGACTCCCTGCTGCCCGCCGTGGAGAACCGCTGGGTCACCCTGATCGCCGCGACGACCGAGAACCCGTACTTCTCGGTGATCTCCCCGCTGCTGTCCCGGTCGCTGCTGCTGACGCTCGAACCGCTCACGGACGACGATCTGCGCGGGCTGCTGCGCCGCGCGCTGACCGATGCGCGCGGGCTCGCCGGGGCGGTCACCCTCCCCGGGGACACCGAGGCGCATCTGCTGCGCATCGCCGGCGGCGACGCCCGGCGCGCGCTGACGGCCCTGGAGGCCGGCGCCGGATCCGCGCTGGCCAAGGGGGAGAAGGAGATCACCCTCCAGACCCTGGAGGAGTCCGTCGACCGCGCCGCGGTGAAGTACGACCGGGACGGCGACCAGCACTACGACGTCGCCAGCGCGTTGATCAAGTCGATCCGTGGTTCGGACGTCGACGCCGCGCTGCATTATCTGGCGCGGATGATCGAGGCCGGTGAGGACCCGCGGTTCATCGCCCGCCGGCTGATGATCTCGGCGAGCGAGGACATCGGACTGGCGGATCCGTCGGCCCTGCAGACCGCGGTCGCCGCCGCCCAGGCCGTGGCGCTGATCGGCTTCCCCGAGGCCCGGATCACGCTGAGCCAGGCCACCATCGCGCTCGCCCTGGCGCCGAAGTCCAACGCCGCCTACACGGCCATCGACGCGGCGCTGGCGGACGTCCGGGCCGGCCGGGCTGGTGCGGTCCCGCCCCATCTGCGCGACAGCCACTACAAGGGCGCCCAGAAGCTCGGCCACGGCCAGGGCTACCAGTACCCGCACGACCTGCCGGGCGGCATCGCGGCCCAGCAGTACGCGCCGGACGAGGTGCACGGCAGGCGGTACTACGAGCCCACCCGCCATGGCGCGGAGGCACGCTACGCCGACGTGGCCGAGCGGGTGCGGGCCCGTCTGCGCGGCGCCACCGGCGAGGGTGGCGCCGAATAGCCCCGCGCGTCAGGGGCCGGCCGGCATCGGGCCGGCCGGCCGCCGGACTACTCGGCCGCCGCCTCGAAGAGCACATGCATCGCCCGCCGCAGCTCCGCCACGTCCCGTACGGGTTCGGGGAAGTCGAAGCGGGCGTCGAAGGCGTGCTGCTCGCCATCGGTGCCGCAGTCCTCCGGGGTACGGCCCCCGGCCCCCCGGACGAACCGCACCCGCAGGCCGAAGCGGTCCAGGCCCACGGGCACCGCCCGGTCACGCGCTGCGCACACCCGGCCGCGGTCGCCCAGCAGGGCGCACAGTCCGCGCACCTGCTCGCTGTGCGCCGCGTGCAGATGCTGCAGCAGCTCCGCCTCGTGGGCGACCAGCGGATCGGGCACCGCGTCGGCGAAGTCGTCCGGTTCGACGGCCTCGGCGCCCCACAGGTCGTCCACCGCGCCCTCACCGACCTCCAGGCGCAGCATCATCCAGGCGGTCCGCCCGTACAGGCCCGGTGCCGGGTCCGGCTGCAGCGCCTCGCCGATGCCGAGCAGCTCGCCCACGGGGTGCCGCTCGGCGAGCAGCATCGCCGCCTCGGCACGCTGCTCATTGCGTACGGGGGTCAGCCAGCCGGCCACCCAGGCCCGTCCGCGGATGCGATGGGGCACCGAAACCGGTGCCACGTCCGTGATCTCCATCACTGCGGCAAGATCATCATCCTGCGCGTGCGCGGCCGCCCGAGCCGCCGCGGAGTCCCCAGGGACCAGCAACAGCACGTCTCCTTCGGGTGTGACGGTCCGGCAGACGGGCGCCGAGAGCCCGGTCTCGTCGGGGTCCTCGACACCGGGGATGCTCAAAGACGCCATACCATGGGACTCGACGAGGGTTCGTACGCGCTCAGCGGCGGTCGGCTGCTGGGCGTCTTCCACGGGACGCGGCTGACCCGCCTCTGTGCTGTGACCAGCACTGGGCAGGGGGATCCCAGGTCGAAACATGCGTTCTCCTCGCGCTAAGGTAAGCCTCACCTAACTTACACGGAGGTCCGTTCCACGTGAACCAGTCGCGTCCCAAGGTCAAGAAGTCGCGCGCGCTCGGCATCGCGCTGACGCCGAAGGCCGTCAAGTACTTCGAGGCCCGTCCCTACCCGCCCGGCGAGCACGGCCGTGGCCGCAAGCAGAACAGTGACTACAAGGTCCGCCTGCTCGAGAAGCAGCGTCTGCGTGCGCAGTACGACATCAGCGAGCGTCAGATGGCGCGCGCCTACGACCGCGCTCGGAAGGTCGAAGGCAAGACCGGCGAAGCGCTGATCATCGAGCTTGAGCGCCGTCTGGACGCGCTCGTCCTGCGTTCGGGCATCGCCCGCACGATCTACCAGGCCCGCCAGATGGTCGTCCACGGCCACATCTCGGTGAACGACCGCAAGGTCGACAAGCCGTCCTTCCGCGTCCGCCCCGGCGACGTCGTGATGGTCCGCGAGCGCAGCCGCGAGAAGCACCCCTTCCAGGTCGCGCGTGAGGGTGGCTACGCCCCCGACGGCGAGACCCCGCGCTACCTCGAGGTCAACCTCCAGGCTCTGGCGTTCCGCCTCGACCGGGACCCCAACCGCAAGGAGATCCCGGTGATCTGCGACGAGCAGCTCGTCGTCGAGTACTACGCCCGCTAAGCACCACCGCAGGCGCAGCACCACGCTCAGCCCGCCGTCTCCCCGCCGCCGCTCGCGGAGGGGGAGGCGGCGGGCTCGTTCGTGGCGGGCGGCGCGATCCGTACCGTGCGGCGCGGTGCGGGCGGCCGGTCCGCGGGCCGCAGGATCCGGGCCACCACCGTGTCCAGGTCGAGCCGCCCGCCCGCGCCCAGCGCGCGCTCGTACGCCTCGTCCCCGAGCCGCTGCCGCGCCTGCTCCTCGCACAGCGTGTGCAGCCGCCTGTAGTGGCGCGAGCCGAACAGCGGCAGCCCCACCGACGGCCAGATCCGCCCCGCGGCGCCCTGGAGCACCGCCGCCTCCCGCGCATCGCCCTCGCCGAGCGTCACCAGCGCCAGCAGCTCGATCGCCAGCACCGCGCCCAGCAGGTCGTGGAAGGCGTGGTCGACGGCCAAGGCCTCCTCCAGCAGCGTGCGGGCCCGTCCGCCGTCGCCCTGGCACCACGCGGCGTAGGCCAGTACGAACTGTGCGTAGGTCAGCGTCCAGCGCTCGCCGTGGCCCTCACAGGCCTCCAGCACCTCCTGGCCCAGCCGCACGGCCTTCGCCAGCTCCCCCTGGAAGGCCGCCGCCATCGCCAGCGCGAGCTGCGCCCTCAGCGCCGTGCCGCCCAGCTCCCCGATCTCCCGGTAGCGCGCCAGCGCGCCGCGCAGCAGCTCCTCCGCGCGCGGCAGATCGTCGCAGACCAGGGCAAGACAGCCGGTGCGGTGCAGCGCGTACGCGGCCGCGGTGGCGTTCCCGGTCCGCTCGGCCTTCTCGCTGCACTCCCGCAGCGCCCCCAGCGCGCCGACGGTGTCCCCCTGGAGCACCGCGACATGGCCGGTCACCCACAGCGCCTTCAACCGTGCCTCGTCGTGGTCGCTCTCCAGCTCCAGGGCCCGGTCCAGCCAGTGCCGGCCCTCCGAGATCCGGCCGCAGCCCACCCAGTAGAACCACAGGGTGCCCGCCAGGTACTGGCCCAGGTGGGTGTCGGCGGCGCTCGCCAGGCTCTGCTCCAGCGCCACCCGCAGATTGGGCAGTTCGGCCTCGATCCGGGCGGCGATCTCGGCCTGCCGGGGGCTGAACCAGTCCAGCTCGCACCAGGTCGCCAGCCCCAGGTACCAGTCGCGGTGCCGGCGCCGGAGCCGGGCGGTGTCGCCGGTCGCGTCCAGCCAGTCCGCGCCGTAGGCCCGTACGGTGTCCAGCATCCGGTAGCGCACACCGGCCGCGCTCTCCTCGCGCACCAGGACCGACTGGGCGACCAACTCCGCGACGACGTCGAGGATTTCCTCGACCGGCAGCTCCGGGCCCGCACAGACGTATTCGGCGGCCTCCAGGTCGAACTGCCCGGCGAAGACCGACAACCGCGCCCACAGCAGCCGCTCCCCGGGAGTACACAGCTCATGGCTCCATCCGATCGCGGTCCGCAGCGTCCGGTGCCGGGGCGGGGTGCCGCGGGCGCCGCCGGTCAGCAGTCGGAAGCGGTCGTCGAGGCGGTGCAGCACCTGGTTGACGGAGAGCGCGCGCAGCCGGCCCGCGGCCAGTTCCAGCGCGAGCGGAACGCCGTCGAGGCGCCGGCACAGCTCGCCGACCGCGGCCTCTTCGGACACCTCGACGGTGAAGCCGGCGACGACCGACGCGGCGCGGTCGGCGAACAGCGCGGCGGCGTCGGCCGCGGCCATCGGCGCCAGCGGCACCACGTGTTCGCCCGGAATGCCCAGCGGCCGCCGGCCGGCGGCCAGCACCCGCAGCCCGGGGCAGTGCCGCAGCAGCTCCGCGGTCAGCTCGGCACACGCCTCGACCAGGTGGTCGTAACCGTCCAGGACGAGCAGCAGCTCGCGCTCCGCGAGGTGCGCGCGGAGCGCGGCGCGCACCGGTCGTCCGCCGCGGTCGTCCGCCGCCAGCGCCTCGGCGACGGTGTGGTCCAGGAGGTGGGGCGCGCGCAGGGAATCCAGCTCGACCAGCCACACCCCGTCGCAGAAGCGATCCTGCAAGATCGCCGCACTGTGTGCGGCGAGACGTGACTTCCCCACGCCGCCGAGGCCGGTGAGGGTGACGAGCCGGGCCGACTCCAGCCGCCGTGCCAGCGCGGACAGTTCGTCGTCGCGGCCGACGAACCGATCGAGCTCCGCGGGAAGGTTGCCGGGGCCCCGCGACCGCTCGGGGGGCGGGCGATCGGAGGGCCCGGGGCGCGTGAGGCGTCGCATGGCACACGGAGAGTACTCGGCGCGATGCGGACCGTACAATCATGCCGTCGCGTTCCGCCCGGGCCCTCCTCGTGGCGCCGGGAACGGGGTACGGACGGACAGTCACGGCGCGATAAGGTCAAGGTTGCCGTTCGAGCGGGACAGTCGAGCGGGAACGAGCCCAGCCCAGACCAGTCGGAGAGTGGTGCCAGCGTGTCCGGTGGAGAGGTGGCCGGGATCCTCGTGGCCGTCTTCTGGGCGATCCTCGTGTCGTTCCTCGCCCTCGTACTGGTGAGGCTCGCGCAGACGCTCAAGGCGACCACGAAGATGGTGGCCGAGGTGTCCGAGAAGGCCGTTCCGCTCCTGGCCGACGCGTCCGCGACGGTCCGCTCCGCGCACACCCAGCTCGCCCGTGTCGACGCGATCGCCGCCGACGTGCAGGAAGTCACCGCCAACGCCTCCGCGCTCTCCTCGACCGTCTCCTCCGCCTTCGGCGGACCGCTGGTCAAGGTGGCCGCGTTCGGCTACGGCGTGCGCCGCGCGATCGGCAAGAAGGGCGCGGCAGACCCTGCTGGGCGCGCAGAGCGCACCGTCGTCGTCGGCCGTACCCTGCCCGGCGCCCGCCGCGGCGGGCGCCGCAACCGTCGCTCCAAGGACTGATCACAGCGATGTTCCGCCGCGCATTCTGGTTCACCACCGGCGCCGCCGCCGGGGTGTGGGCCACGAACAAGGTCCACCAAAAGCTGCGCAAGCTGCAGCCCGACAGCCTCGCCGCCCAGGCCGCGGAGAAGGCCGTCGAGACCGGAAACCGGTTGCGCCAATTTGCATTGGACGTACGGACCGGAATGGCGGACCGTGAAGAGCAGTTGCACGACGCCCTCGGCCTGAGCGAGCCGGCCGAGGTGCGCGAGCTGCCCGCACCGCGCCGCGCGGTGCTCGAACCGCATCACAGAACCACCAAAGCAACCGGACCGAACGGTCTGACCGGACCGACTGGAAAAGAGGACCACTGATGGAGTCGGCTGAAATCCGCCGCCGCTGGCTGCGCTTCTTCGAGGAGCGCGGGCACACCGTCGTGCCGTCGGCGTCGCTCATCGCGGACGACCCGACGCTGCTGCTCGTCAACGCGGGCATGGTCCCCTTCAAGCCGTACTTCCTCGGCGAGGTCAAGCCGCCCGCCCCGCGCGCCACCAGCGTCCAGAAGTGCGTCCGTACACCGGACATCGAAGAGGTCGGCAAGACCACCCGGCACGGCACGTTCTTCCAGATGTGCGGCAACTTCTCCTTCGGCGACTACTTCAAGGAAGGCGCCATCAAGTACGCCTGGGAGCTGCTGACCAGCTCGCAGGCCGACGGCGGCTACGGCCTCGACCCCGAGCGCCTGTGGATCACCGTCTACCTCGACGACGACGAGGCCGAGCGCATCTGGCACGAGGTCGTCGGCGTGCCCAAGGAGCGCATCCAGCGGCTGGGCAAGAAGGAGAACTACTGGTCCATGGGCGTCCCGGGCCCCTGCGGCCCGTGCTCCGAGATCAACTACGACCGCGGCCCCGAGTTCGGCGTCGAGGGCGGCCCGGCCGTCAACGACGAGCGGTACGTGGAGATCTGGAACCTGGTCTTCATGCAGTACGAGCGCGGCGCGGGCACCGGCAAGGAGGACTTCGAGATCCTCGGCGAGCTGCCCAGCAAGAACATCGACACCGGCCTCGGCCTCGAGCGCCTGGCGATGATCCTGCAGGACGTCCCCAACATGTACGAGACGGACACCCTGCGCGTCGTCATCGACAAGGCCACCGAGCTGACCGGCGTCCGCTACGGCCACTCGCACGACTCCGACGTCTCGCTGCGCGTGGTCGCCGACCACCTGCGCACGTCCACGATGCTCATCGGCGACGGCGTCACACCCGGGAACGAGGGCCGCGGCTACGTCCTGCGCCGCATCATGCGCCGCGCCATCCGCAACATGCGCCTGCTGGGCGCCAAGGACCTGGTCGTCGGCGAGCTGCTGGACGTCGTCATCACGACCATGGGCCAGCAGTACCCGGAGCTGATCGAGGACCGCCGCCGCATCGAGACGGTCGCCCTCGCCGAGGAAGCCGCCTTCGTCAAGACGCTCAAGGCCGGCACCAACATCCTCGACACCGCCGTCACGGACACCAAGGCCGCCGGCGGCACGGTCCTGGCCGGCGACAAGGCCTTCCTGCTCCACGACACCTGGGGCTTCCCGATCGACCTCACCCTCGAAATGGCCGCCGAGCAGGGCCTCTCGGTGGACGAGGACGGCTTCCGCCGCCTGATGAAGGAGCAGCGGGAGCGCGCCAAGGCCGACGCCCAGGCCAAGAAGCACGGCCACGCCGACCTGTCCGCCTACCGCGAGGTCGCCGACAGGTCCGGCTCCACGGAGTTCACCGGCTACAGCGCCACCGAGGGCGAGTCCACCGTCGTCGGCCTGCTGGTCAACGGTGTCCCGGCCCCCGCCGCCCACGAAGGCGACGAGGTCGAGGTCGTGCTGGACCGCACCCCGTTCTACGCCGAGGGCGGCGGCCAGCTCGCCGACACCGGCCGGATCAAGCTGGACTCCGGCGCCGTCGTCGAGATCCGCGACGTCCAGCAGCCGGTGCCCGGCGTCACCGTCCACAAGGGCGCCGTCCAGGTCGGCGAGGTGGTGCTCGGCGCGTCCGCGTACGCCGCCATCGACGTCACCCGCCGCCGCGCCATCGCCCGCGCCCACAGCGCCACCCACCTCACCCACCAGGCGCTGCGCGACGCCCTGGGCCCGACGGCCGCCCAGGCCGGTTCGGAGAACTCCCCGGGCCGCTTCCGCTTCGACTTCGGCTCGCCCACCGCGGTGCCCGGATCGGTCCTCACGGACGTCGAGCAGAAGATCAACGACGT
The DNA here is from genome assembly GCF_042749045.1 of Streptomyces sp. NPDC059008. Lineage (NCBI taxonomy): Bacteria > Bacillati > Actinomycetota > Actinomycetes > Kitasatosporales > Streptomycetaceae > Streptomyces > Streptomyces sp. NPDC059008. Next base: position 224,502 of record NZ_JBHYJC010000008.1, read on the forward strand.
GCTGGCCCGTGAGCTCGACGTGCACGCCGAGGTCATGAGCATGGAGGACGCCAAGAAGCAGGGCGCCATCGCCGAGTTCGGCGAGAAGTACGGCGACCGGGTCCGCGTGGTCACCATCGGGGACTTCTCCAAGGAGCTGTGCGGCGGCACGCACGTCCACAACACCGCCCAGCTGGGTCTGGTGAAGCTGCTGGGCGAGTCCTCCATCGGCTCCGGCGTACGCCGCGTCGAGGCGCTGGTCGGCGTGGACGCCTACCGGTTCCTGGCCCGTGAGCACACGGTCGTCTCCCAGCTCACCGAGCTGGTCAAGGGACGCCCGGAGGAGCTGCCGGAGAAGATCTCCGGTGTCCTGGCCAAGCTCAAGGACGCCGAGAAGGAGATCGAGAAGTTCCGCGCCGAGAAGGTGCTGCAGGCCGCCGCCGGGCTGGCCGAGGGCGCCAAGGACGTGCGGGGCGTGGCGCTGGCCGCCGCCCAGGTCCCGGACGGCACCTCCGCCGACGACCTGCGCAAGCTCGTGCTGGACGTCCGCGGCCGGATCCAGGGCGACCGCGCCGTCGTCGTGGCGCTGTTCACGGTCGCCAACGGCCGTCCGGTGACCGTCGTCGCCACCAACGAGGCCGCCCGCGAGCGCGGCATCAAGGCCGGCGACCTGGTCCGTACGGCCGCCAAGACGCTCGGTGGCGGTGGCGGCGGCAAGCCGGACGTCGCCCAGGGCGGCGGCCAGAACGCCGCCGCGGTGCCCGAGGCCATCGAGGCCGTCGAGCGCCTCGTGGCCGAGGCGGCCTGACGCGCGTGAGTGAGATGCGACGCGGCCGGCGCCTCGCGGTGGATGTCGGGGACGCCCGCATCGGGGTCGCCTCGTGCGACCCCGACGGGGTCCTCGCCACCCCCGTCGAGACCGTGCCGGGACGTGACGTCCCCGCGGCGCACCGCCGGCTCAAGGCGATCGTCGAGGAGTACGAGCCGCTCGAAGTCGTGGTCGGCCTGCCCCGCTCCCTCAGTGGGGGAGAGGGGCCGGCCGCGGCCAAGGTCCGGGCCTTCGCCCAGGAGCTGGCGCGCACCATCGCACCCGTAGGGGTCCGGCTGGTAGACGAGCGGATGTCGACGGTCACCGCGACCCAGGGCCTGCGGGCCTCCGGGGTGCGCAGCAAGAAGGGCCGCTCGGTGGTCGACCAGGCCGCCGCGGTGGTCATCCTGCAGAGCGCGCTGGAGACCGAGCGGGTCTCCGGGGAGCCTCCGGGCGAGAGCGTCGAAGTGGTCATCTGATCGCGATACGGTAACGTGCCGCGCGATGTGGCGGTGGTTCGAACAGCCGCACGTGCAAGTAGAGGCGGATCGACACAGCAAGCGCGCTGCCGGACCGGAGCGCACCGCCTCTCGGCTCTAGGGGATCGATGACCGAGTATGGCCGGGGCTACGGCTCCGAACCGTGGCATCCCGAGGACCCGCTCTACGGAGACCAGGGTTCCTACGGAGGCCAGGCGCAGCAGCCTCAGTGGGGCGGGCAGCAGTCCGCCCCGCAGCAGTACACGGGCCCCCAGCAGCAGCACCCACAACAGCCCTACGACGGGGGCTGGGACGGCTCCCAGACCGGGCAACTGCACTACGACCCGTACGACCCCTACGGGCAGCATCCGCCGGCCGACCCGTACGGCGGCGCCGGTCAGAGCCCCTACGGCCAGCAGGACGCCTACCGGCAGCATCCGCAGCAGGCACCGGCACACCAGCAGCACTACCCCCCTCAGCACTACGACCAGCCGACCGCGGCCCCTTATGAGGACGCCGCCGCCGACGACTGGCGGGCCGAGCCGGAGCCGCCGCGCGCACCGGAGCCCGAGCACCCGTTCTTCTCCGACGGTGTGGACGGCCCGTACGGGGACGACCGCGACGACCGGGACGACTACGACGACGACCCGCGCGAAGGGCGCTCCGGCCGTGAGCGCCGCGGCAAGAAGAACAAGAAGAACAAACGCCGCAGCGGTACCGCCTGCCTGGTCGTCACCCTGGTCTTCGCCGGCGCGGTCGGTGCCGTCGGCTACTTCGGCTACGACTTCTTCATGAGCCACTTCGGCCCGGCCCCGGACTACGAGGGCGAGGGCTCGGGCGCGGTCCAGGTCGACATCCCGGACGGGTCGCCGATCTCGGCGATGGGCCGGATCCTCGAGAAGAACGGCGTGGTCAAGAGCGAGGCCGCCTTCAGCGAGGCGGCCGGCAACAAGACTCTGCAGCCGGGAACGTACACCCTCCGCAAGCAGATGTCGGCCGCCTCGGCCGTCGAGCTGATGCTGGACCCCAAGAGCCGCAACGGCCTCACGATCCGCGAGGGACTGCGGGCCGGTGCGGTATATCAACTCATCGACCAGAAGCTGAAGCTCAAGGCGGGCACGACCAAGGACGTCGCCGAGAAGCAGCTCAACAGTCTCGGGCTGCCGTCCTGGGCAAACGACGGCGCGAAGATAAAGGACCCGCTCGAAGGTTTCCTCTATCCGTCGACATACAGCGTCGGGGACAACGCGAAACCCGCCGATGTGCTCAAGCAGATGGTCGGACGCGCCACCAAGGAGTACGCGAAGTACGACCCGGAGGCGAACGCCAGGAAGTTCCACCTCAAGTCGCCGCTGCAGCTCATCACCGTCGCCAGCCTCACGCAGGCCGAAGGCATGACGCACGACGACTTCCGGAAGATGGCAGCGGTCATCTACAACCGGCTCGCACCGAGCAACACCGACACCAATCAGAAACTCGAATTCGACTCGACCTTCAACTATCTGAAGAACCAGAGCAAACTCGACATCAGTACGGAAGAGATCCGGAACTACGACGACCCGTACAACACGTACTTCTACCGGGGCCTGCCGCCCGGTCCGATCGGCAACCCGGGCGAGGATGCGCTGAAGGCCGCCATCAACCCTGACAACGCCAAGAAGTGGCTCTACTTCATCTCGGTCGATCAGAAGAAGACGGACTTCACCACGAATCTCACCGACCACATGAAGCTTGTCAGGGAATTCAACAAGCGGCAGCAAGCGAAGAAGCAGAGCGAGAACTGAGGTCCTGGCTGTGTCGGACAACAAGAAGGCGGCGGTACTCGGCTCCCCGATCGCCCACTCCCTCTCCCCGGTGCTGCACCGTGCCGCCTATGCGGAACTGCGCCTGGCGGACTGGACGTACGACCGCTTCGAGGTCGACGAGGCGGCACTGCCGGGTTTCATGGAGAGGCTTGGCCCTGAGTGGCGGGGCCTGTCGCTGACGATGCCGCTGAAGCGAGCGGTGATCCCGCTGCTCGACGAGATCAGTGACGTGGCGGCTTCGGTCGAAGCGGTGAACACCGTGCTGTTCAAAGCGGATGGCCGCCGCGTCGGCGATAACACCGACATTCCTGGCATGGTCGCTGCGTTGAATGAGCGCGGCATCGCGAAGGTGGAGACCGCGGCGATCCTTGGCGCAGGCGCGACCGCGTCGTCTGCCCTGGCGGCGCTGTCACGGATCTGCGACGGCGAGGTCGTGGTGTACGTGCGCAGCAGGGCGCGCGCGGCCGAGATGTATGAGTGGGGATCTCGGCTCGGTGTCGAGGTGCGCACTGCCGAGTGGGCGGATGCCGAACAGGCACTTCGTGCACCGCTCGTGATCGCCACAACGCCGGCAGGCGCCACCGACGCGCTGGCCATGTCCGTTCCCGAGAAGCCGGCCACGCTCTTCGATGTGCTGTACGACCCGTGGCCCACCGCACTCGCTGCCCGTTGGTCGGCGCACGGGGGTGCCGTGGTCGGCGGCCTGGATCTGCTGGTGCATCAGGCGGTGCTCCAGGTCGAGCGGATGACGGGCCGCGCACCGGCTCCTTTGGCGGCAATGCGTGCTCAGGGGGAAATTGCCCTGGCGCGACCTGTCTCCGAATAGTGGCTTGAAAAGCCCTTGACGGGTCCTGCTTTTCGTCATCATCAATGCGGAGCGATCCGCTGCCCAGTCTCATGAATTATCCGCTTGACCGTGCCTTTCAATTCCCATACGGTTGATCCGTTCACACGTTGTTCTTGGGGGGATTGATGAAGCGCGGCGCATATCGGATCGGGGCGACGGCTGGAGCTTGCCTGCTGACTCTCACGAGCATGGTTCTCACGGGTTCTCCAGCGCAAGCGATGTCCAGTTGCTCGGGTACGCAGCACAAGGAAGTGTCGACTTCCGGGTTCGACGTGGATATCTACGTCGACGTTTGCATACGTTATAACGGGGCCACGTATATCGCTACGGCACAGGGGTACTGGCAAGAGGCCGGTGGTCACAAGTTTGACAACTTTGATGTCCAGGTGCGAGTAGAGGAATTCGACAGCACCAAGAGCCGCAAGACCAGTGATCAGACGGCTGAGATCAACAGCCGAGAGGCGGACGGCTTCCAGGTCCAGAGTGAATGGCTTTCCGGTCAGCAACACGGTTTCTCGGCTGACGGGAAGATCGTCTACAATATCAACGATGATGGAGAAGGCGATTTCGTTTGGAATCTGGCCGGATCGCCATCGATTTGATCCGTCCTTGACGGGATGATCTGCCATTGCGGCCCGACGATTCTTTCGTCGGGCCGCAATTCTTTGTGGTTCGGGATGCTCAGCGAGCTGCCCGGTCCGTTTCCTGGACTGGCCGCCGCCCCTCGCGTGCGACGTGGGAGGATCAGGGGGATGACCGTACGCGGACGAGCAGTACATGAGGAGCACCGTTGAGCAGGTTGCGCTGGCTGACGGCGGGGGAGTCGCACGGCCCCGCACTCGTGGCGACGCTGGAGGGCCTTCCGGCCGGGGTCCCGATCACCACGGAGCTGGTGGCGGACGCGCTGGCGCGGCGCCGGCTGGGCTACGGCCGCGGTGCCCGGATGAAGTTCGAGCAGGACGAGGTCACGTTCCTGGGCGGGGTGCGGCACGGTCTGTCGCTGGGCTCGCCGGTGGCCGTCATGGTCGGCAACACCGAGTGGCCCAAGTGGGAGCAGGTGATGGCGGCCGATCCGGTGGACGCGGACGAGCTGGCGGCGCTGGCGCGCAACGCCCCGCTGACCCGCCCCCGCCCCGGACACGCCGACCTCGCCGGCATGCAGAAGTACGGCTTCGACGAGGCCCGTCCGATCCTGGAGCGCGCCTCGGCCCGCGAGACCGCCGCCCGGGTGGCGCTCGGCGCGGTGGCCCGCTCGTTCCTGAAGGAGACGGCCGGGATCGAGATCGTCTCGCACGTGGTCGAGCTGGCCGCGGCCAAGGCCCCGTACGGCGTGTACCCGAAGCCCTCCGACGTGGCGAAGCTGGACGCGGACCCGGTGCGCTGCCTGGACGCGGACGCGTCGAAGGCGATGGTCGCGGAGATCGACCAGGCACACAAGGACGGCGACACCCTGGGCGGTGTGGTCGAGGTGCTGGCGTACGGCGTGCCGGTGGGCCTCGGCTCGCACGTCCACTGGGACCGGCGACTGGACGCCCGGCTGGCCGCCGCCCTGATGGGCATCCAGGCGATCAAGGGCGTCGAGGTCGGCGACGGCTTCGACCTGGCGCGGGTGCCGGGCTCGAAGGCGCACGACGAGATCGTGGCCACCGAGGACGGGATCAAGCGCAGCACGGGCCGCTCCGGTGGCACCGAGGGCGGTCTGACGACCGGCGAGCTGCTGCGGGTGCGCGCCGCGATGAAGCCGATCGCCACCGTCCCGCGCGCCCTGGCCACCGTGGACGTCTCCACCGGTGAGGCGGCCAAGGCGCACCACCAGCGCTCGGACGTCTGCGCCGTCCCGGCCGCGGGCATCGTCGCCGAGGCCATGGTCGCCCTCGTCCTGGCCGACGCCGTCGTGGAGAAGTTCGGCGGCGACAGCGTGGCCGAGACCCGCCGCAACGTGCGCAGCTTCCTCGACAACCTGGCGATCAAGTGACGCCCCCGGTCGTCGTGCTGGTCGGCCCGCCCGGTGCCGGTAAGTCCACGGTGGGCGCGCTGCTCGCCGAGCGGCTGGGCGTCGGCTATCGGGACACCGACGACGACGTCGTCGCCACCGCCGGCCGGCCGATCGCCGAGATCTTCTTCGACGAGGGCGAGCCGCGCTTTCGCGAGCTGGAGCGCGAGGCGGTACGCGTCGCGCTCGACGAGCACCCGGGCGTGCTCTCGCTCGGCGGCGGCGCGATCCTGGACGAGGGCACCCGCAAGCTGCTGACCGGCCTGCCGGTGATCTTCCTCGACGTCCAACTCGCCGACGCCGTCAAGCGGGTGGGCCTGGACGCCCCCCGCCCGCTGCTGGCGGTCAACCCGCGCAAGCAGTGGCGGGAGCTGATGGAGCGGCGCCGCCCGCTGTACACCGAGGTCGCGCGCGCCGTGATCGCCACGGAGGAGCGCACCCCCGGCCAGGTCGCCGAGGCGATCCTGGACGCATTGGAGCTACGGCCGGCCGCGGGAGACGCCCCGCGGGCGGGCCACAGGGAGGAACAGGCATGACGGAGCAGGCCACCCGTATCCAGGTCGGCGGTACGGCGGGCACCGACCCGTACGAGGTGCTCGTCGGGCGGCAGCTGCTCGGCGAGCTCCCGGGCCTGATCGGCGACGGCGTCAAGCGCATCGCGGTACTGCACCCGGAGGCGCTGGCCGCCACCGGCGAGGCGCTGCGCGAGGACCTCGCCTCCCAGGGCTACGAGGCGATCGCCATCCAGCTGCCGAACGCCGAGGAGTCCAAGACCGCCGAGGTGGCGGCGTACTGCTGGAAGGCGCTCGGGCAGTCCGGCTTCACCCGCAGCGATGTGATCGTCGGCGTCGGCGGCGGCGCCACCACCGACCTGGCCGGCTTCGTCGCCGCGACCTGGCTGCGCGGGGTGCGCTGGATCGCCGTCCCCACCACCGTCCTGGGCATGGTCGACGCCGCGGTCGGCGGCAAGACCGGCATCAACACCGCCGAGGGCAAGAACCTCGTCGGGGCCTTCCACCCGCCGGCCGGCGTCCTGTGCGACCTCGCCGCGCTCGACTCGCTGCCGGTGCACGACTACGTCTCCGGCCTGGCCGAGGTCATCAAGGCCGGTTTCATCGCCGACCCGGCGATCCTCGATCTGATCGAGGCCGACCCCGAGGCCGCCAAGCGCCCGGACGGTGCGCACACCGCCGAGCTGATCGAGCGCGCCATCCGGGTCAAGGCCGAGGTGGTCTCCGCCGACCTCAAGGAGTCGGGCCTGCGCGAGATCCTCAACTACGGCCACACCCTGGCCCACGCCATCGAGAAGAACGAGCGCTACAACTGGCGCCACGGTGCCGCGGTCTCCGTCGGCATGGTCTTCGCCGCCGAACTCGGCCGGATCGCCGGCCGCCTGGACGACGCCACCGCCGACCGGCACCGCACCGTCCTCGCCTCCGTCGGACTGCCGCTGACCTACCGCGGTGACCAGTGGCCCAAGCTGCTGGAGACGATGAAGGTCGACAAGAAGTCCCGCGGTGACCGGCTGCGCTTCATCGTCCTGGACGGTCTCGCCAAGCCGACCGTCCTGGAAGGTCCGGACCCGGCCATGCTGCTCGCCGCGCACGCGGAGATCGCGGCATGACCGGCAAGGCCCGGCGGGTACTCGTCCTCAACGGCCCCAACCTCGGCCGGCTGGGGTCCCGCGAGCCCGACGTCTACGGCGCCACCTCCTACGCCGGACTCGTCGAGGAGTGCACCCGGCTCGGCAAGGAGCTGGGCTTCGAGGCCGAGGTCCGGGAGACCAACGACGAGGGCGAGATGATCCGCTGGCTGCACGAGGCCGCCGACGGATCGATTCCGGTCGTCATCAATCCCGGAGCCTTCACGCACTACTCGTACGGAATGCGGGACGCGGCCGCCCAGCGCACCGCCCCGCTCATCGAGGTGCACATCTCGAACCCGTACGCACGCGAGGAGTTCCGCCACAATTCGGTCATCGCGGCCGTCGCCAGCGGTACGGTCGCCGGATTCGGCATCGGCTCCTACCGCCTCGCGCTCCGTGCGCTGGCCGAGGAACTCGGCAACTGACGTACCACCAAGGGCACTTCGGCCCCGCCCCCGGTCGTTCGCTCGGCGCGCGCCGGGGGTAGGAGCCTTCCCGGCCGCGGCCGGGAGGGTACCGTTCGCAGCAGTACCACCCCTCCCGGCGGCCGTGGGCACAACGGCCCCTGGGGCCGGTGGAACCGCCGCACCGCACCGGGCACCGGCCCGGCCGCCCGGGGCCCCCTCGGCCACCGCCGAGGGCACCCCACCCGGCGTCAGCCGGGGGAGCACCGCACCACGTCGACCGCACGAGACGGAGAGCCACCGGATGCAGTACGCAGTGGGGGCTCCGCTGCCGCCCCACGGGCAGGCATCAGGACCCGGGGCCGCCATGCACTGGACGCCCGACCCGGGACGGCCCACCCCACCCACCTCACCGCCGGCCGCGCCGCCGGCCCCCGCGGCCCCGCCCCCACCCGCCCAGCAGCCCGCCCCGCAGCAGGGCTGGCACGGGCCCGCGCCCCAGCAGGCCCCGCCCACCGGCCACAGCACCACCGACCTCACGGGCCATATCCCGCTGCCACCGGGTGCCCCGGTGCCGCTGCCCAGCCCGCCCACCGACACCGCCGCGCCGGACGCCGGCCAGGCGGCCGTCGCGGTGCTGCTCATCGGCCCGGCCGGAGCAGGCAAGACCAGCGTCGCGCGCCACTGGGCCGACACCCGCCGGGTGCCGACCGCGCACATCAGCCTCGACGACGTCCGCGAATGGGTCCGCTCGGGTTTCGCCGACCCGCAGTCCGGCTGGAACGACCACTCCGAGGCGCAGTACCGGCTCGCCCGCCGTACCTGCGGCTTCGCGGCCCGCAACTTCCTCGCCAACGGCATCTCCTGCATCCTCGACGACGCCGTCTTCCCCGACCGGCCGGTCGTCGGCCTCGGAGGCTGGAAGCGGCATGTGGGCCCCGGGCTGCTGCCGATCGTGCTGCTGCCCGGCCTGGAGATAGTCCTGGAGCGCAACGCCCGGCGCTCCGGCAACCGCCGCCTGTCCGACGAGGAGGTCGCCAGGATCCACGGCCGGATGGCCGGCTGGTACGGCTCCGGGCTGCCGATCATCGACAACTCCCAGCACGACGTCGCCACGACGGCCCGGATGCTGAGCGACGTCGTCGCCCGCTCCATCGCCAGCCCGCCGAGCTGGTGAGCGGGCGGCTCCCCCGGGCGGCGGCGCTCGACCGGCCGCCTCGGGGGAGTCGCCGTACGCTCGTGATATGTCCGAGTTGTACGCGGCCCGACGCACGCGTCTGCGCGACCGCGTAGCCGGGGCCGGAAGTGCCGCCGCACTGATCTCGCGCCCCGCGAACGTCCGCTACCTCACCGGCTGCGCGCCGCCCGGCGCCGCCCTGCTGCTGGGGCCGGGCGACGATGTGCTGCTGTGCGGCAGACCGCTCAGCGGCGATCCGTCCGAGGGCCGTCCGGTCGACGACGTACGGGTGTCGGTGCTGCCCACCCGCGACGGCGACCCGGTCGTGGCCGGCGCCGATCTGGCGGCGACGGCCGGTGCGGACACCCTGGCCGTCGAGGAGCACCACCTCACCGTCTCCCGGCACCGGGCGCTCTCCCAGGTCGCGCCCCGGCTGCGGCTGACCGACATGGCGTGCGCGGTCGAGGCGCAGCGGCTGGTCAAGGACGACGACGAGATCGCCTGTCTGCGGATCGCCGCCGAGATCGCCGACCAGGCGCTGGGCGAGCTGCTCGAATCGATCCTGGTCGGCCGCACCGAGCGGCATCTCGCGCTCGAACTGGAGCGCCGCCTGGTCGACCACGGCGCGGACGGCCCGGCCTTCGCCACCTCCGTGGCGACCGGCCCGAACTCCGGCCGCGCCCGGCATCTGCCCACCGACCGGCGGGTCGAGGAGGGGGACTTCCTCAGCGTCGGCCTGGGCGCGAACTACCGCGGCTACCGCTGCGAGATCGGCCGGACCTTCGTCATCGGCACCTCGCCCTCGGACTGGCAGATCGAGCTGTACGATCTCGTTTTCGCAGCCCAGCGGGCCGGACGCGAGGCGCTCGCGCCGGGGGTGGAGTGCCGCGAGGTGGACCGGGTGACCCGGCACGTGCTGGACACCGCGGGCTACGCCGAGCGGCTCGGGCCGTGGACCGGGCACGGCGTGGGACTCGAAATCGACGAGGACCCTCAGTTGTCCCCGGCCGCCATGGGTAAACTGGACGCTTGCGTGCCGGTCACCGTCGAGCCGGGGGTTCACATCCCGGGCCGCGGGGGTGTCCGGATCGACGACACACTCGTCGTCCGCCCCGAGGCGGACGGCGGGCCCGAGCTACTCACGATCACGACCAAGGAGCTGCTCGCACTGTGAGCCGCAGCGGCTCACTGGGTGCTGCTCCCGGGTCCCACCACCTGCAGTCCAGGAGATTCCGCAACCGTGGCATCCACGAACGACCTCAAGAACGGCATGGTGCTCAAGCTCGAAGGCGGCCAGCTCTGGTCCGTCGTCGAGTTCCAGCACGTCAAGCCCGGCAAGGGCCCGGCCTTCGTCCGCACCAAGCTCAAGAACGTGCTGTCCGGCAAGGTGGTGGACAAGACCTTCAACGCCGGCGTGAAGGTCGAGACGGCCACCGTCGACAAGCGCGGGATGCAGTTCTCGTACATGGACGGCGACTACTTCGTCTTCATGGACATGGACACCTACGACCAGATCCACGTCGACCGCAAGGCCGTCGGCGACGCCGCGAACTTCCTCCTGGAGGGCTTCGAGGCCGTTGTCGCGCAGCACGAGGGTTCGGTGCTCTACGTCGAGCTGCCGGCCGCCGTCGAGCTGGTCATCAAGGAGACCGAGCCGGGCGTCCAGGGCGACCGCTCCACTGGCGGCACCAAGCCCGCCACGCTGGAGACCGGCTACGAGATCCAGGTCCCGCTCTTCATCACCACCGGTGAGAAGATCAAGGTCGACACCCGCTCGGGCGACTACCTCGGCCGGGTGAACAGCTAACCGTGGCTGCCCGCAGCAAGGCCCGCAAGCGCGCCTTCCAGATCCTCTTCGAGGCCGATCAGCGCGGCGCCGACGTGCAGTCCGTGCTCGCGGACTGGATGCGTCACGCCCGGACCGACCCCCGGCAGCCGCCGGTCAACGAATACACCCTGCAGTTGGTCGAGGGGTACGCGGCCCACATCGCCCGCATCGACGAGCTGATCTCCACCTACGCGGTCGACTGGGACCTGGACCGGATGCCGGCGGCCGACCGCTCGATCCTCCGGCTCGGTGCCTTCGAGCTGCTCTGGGTGGACGACACGCCGGACGCGGTGGCGATCGACGAAGCCGTGCAGCTCGCCAAGGAGTTCTCCACGGACGACTCCCCGGCCTTCGTCAACGGCCTCCTCGGCCGGCTCAAGGAGCTGAAGCCGAGCCTGCGGCGCGAGGCGCAGTAGGCGGTCGGCAGAGCGTGTGAACGGGCCCGGAGCGGGGGATACCGCTCCGGGCCCGTCGCATGCCCGCAGAAGCGCCCTGTGGCGCCCTCTGCGCCGTGCCGGGCGCGGGCGCGCCCCCGCGTGGCACGGCGTCTCGCGCCCGCCCCGCGCCGGACGTCTCGCGCCTGCCGCCGTGCTCCGGTCATAGGCCCGCGCGACCCGGTCGCAGGCCGGCAGACGAAAACCGCCGCCCCGGTAGTCCAGGGCGGCGGTACGTTTCTTCAGCGGCGCGCGAGGTCAGATCTCCTCGTGCGTCACGGCGCGGCGGGCGTCGGAATCCAGCACGCCCCAGCTGATCAGCTGCTCGGTCAGCACCGAGGGCGACTGGTCGTAGATGACGGCCAGGGTGCGCAGGTCGTCCTGGCGGATCGAGAGCACCTTGCCGTTGTAGTCGCCGCGCTGGCTCTGGATCGTGGCGGCGTAGCGCTGCAGCGGGCCGGCCTTCTCCTGCGGGACATGGGCGAGGCGCTCCAGGTCGAGCACCAGCTTCGGCGGCGGCTCGGCCGCGCCACCCGGTGTCGTGCCCGGCAGGAGCTCCTGGACCGGGACGCCGTAGAAGTCCGCCAGCTCGGCGAGGCGCTGCACGGTCACGGCACGGTCGCCGCGCTCGTACGAACCCACTACCACGGCCTTCCAGCGGCCCTGGGACTTCTCCTCGACGCCGTGGAGGGAGAGGCCCTGCTGGGTACGGATGGCGCGGAGCTTGGCCCCGAGCTGTTTGGCGTATTCGCTGGACATAAGGCTCCCCAGACGGCTGTATCGACATGCGGCTCCGCCGCGCGGTGGTAACTCACTGTGAGGTTACGCAGCGTAATCTGACTTCGTCAAGCGGAATGGGCCAGACCATCACCCGTCAGGGGTGCGGGCGGGTCCTGAAGGGGCTCCTGCTAACCTGACTGCGTTATTCCGACGTCCTTTAAGGTCCGTCCCGTGAGGCGGAGAAGGAGGTCCGTTTCGTATGGACGCAAACAGTTCTGACGCGGGGGCCCGGCTCCCGGCGCGACCGGTGCTCGAAGGCCCGGACATCACGCGCATGCTCACCCGCATCGCCCACGAGATCGTCGAGCGCGCCAAGGGCGCGGACGACGTGGTGCTGCTGGGAATCCCCACCCGCGGTGTCTTCCTCGCCCGGCGGCTGGCCGCCAAGCTGGCGGAGATCACCGGCCGGACGATCCCGGTGGGCTCGCTCGACATCACGATGTACCGCGACGACCTGCGCCTGGGCCCTGCCCGCACGCTCGCCCGCACGGACATCCCCGGTGACGGCATCGAGGGGCGGCTCGTCCTGCTCGTCGACGACGTCCTGTTCTCCGGCCGCACGATCCGCGCCGCGCTGGACGCCCTGGGCGACATCGGCCGCCCGCGCGCCGTCCAGCTCGCGGTCCTCGTCGACCGCGGTCACCGCGAACTGCCGATCCGCGCCGACTACGTGGGCAAGAACCTCCCCACGTCGCTGCGGGAGACGGTCAAGGTCCAGCTCACCGAGGAGGACGGCCGGGACGCCGTGCTGCTCGGCGTCAAGGAAACCGCCCCGGCCGGCGAGCGATAGCCCATCGCGTACGGACCCGGTGACCCCGGGACCGCAGGCATGCCCGCTCAACGGACATTCCCGTACACCTCCCTCACTCACGGAGAAAACCGGATGAAGCGTCACCTCATCTCGGCCGCCGACCTCACGCGCGACGACGCCGTACTGATCCTCGACACCGCCGAGGAGATGGCCCGGGTCGCCGACCGGCCGATCAAGAAGCTTCCCACCCTGCGCGGACGCACGATCTGCAACCTCTTCTTCGAGGACTCCACCCGGACCCGGATCTCCTTCGAGGCCGCCGAGAAGCGGCTCTCCGCGGACGTCATCAACTTCGCCGCCAAGGGGTCCAGCGTCTCCAAGGGCGAGTCCCTCAAGGACACCGCCCAGACCCTGGAGGCGATGGGCGTCGACGCGGTCGTCATACGGCACAGCGCCTCCGGCGCCCCCTACCGGCTCGCCACCTCCGGATGGATCGACGCGCCCGTCATCAACGCCGGCGACGGCACCCACCAGCACCCCACCCAGGCCCTGCTCGACGCCTTCACCATGCGGCGCCGGCTGATCGGCCCGGACGCCGGGCTGGGCCAGGACCTGAGCGGGCGGCGCATCACCCTCGTCGGCGACGTGCTGCACAGCCGCGTCGCGCGCTCGAACGTCGACCTCCTGCACACCCTCGGCGCCGAGGTCACCCTCGTCGCCCCGCCCACCCTGGTGCCGGTCGGCGTCGAGACCTGGCCGTGCGAGGTCTCCTACGACCTCGACCGCGTGCTGCCGAAGTCCGACGCCGTGATGATGCTGCGGGTGCAGCGCGAGCGGATGAACGCCGCCTTCTTCCCGACCGAGCGCGAGTACTCGCGCCGCTACGGCCTGGACGGCGAGCGGATGGCGCGGATGCCCGAGCACGCCATCGTGATGCACCCCGGCCCGATGGTCCGCGGCATGGAGATCACCGCCGAGGTCGCCGACTCCGACCGCTGCACGGTCGTCGAGCAGGTGGCCAACGGCGTCTCCATCCGCATGGCCGTCCTGTACCTGCTGCTCGGCGGCAACGAGCCCGCCGTCACCCACACCCGTACCGAGGAGAAGTAAGACCATGAGCAAGATCCTGATCCGTGGTGCGAAGGTGCTCGGCGGCGAGGCCCAGGACGTCCTGATCGACGGCGAGACCATCGAGGCCGTCGGCACCGGGCTGTCCGCCGAGGGCGCCGACGTCGTCGAGGCCGAGGGCAAGATCCTCCTGCCGGGCCTCGTCGACCTGCACACCCATCTGCGCGAGCCGGGCCGTGAGGACTCCGAGACCGTTCTGACCGGGACCCGGGCGGCCGCCGCCGGCGGCTACACCGCCGTGTTCGCCATGGCCAACACCTTCCCCGTCGCCGACACCGCCGGCGTCGTCGAGCAGGTCTACCGGCTCGGCCAGGAGCACGGCTACTGCGATGTGCAGCCCATCGGCGCCGTCACCGTCGGCCTGGAGGGCAGCAAGCTCGCCGAGCTGGGCGCCATGCACGAGTCCGCCGCCGGGGTCACCGTCTTCTCCGACGACGGCAAGTGCGTGCACGACGCTGTGATCATGCGCCGGGCCCTGGAGTACGTGAAGGCCTTCGGCGGCGTCGTCGCGCAGCACGCCCAGGAGCCGCGGCTCACCGAGGGCGCCCAGATGAACGAGGGCATCGTCTCGGCGGAGCTGGGACTCGGCGGCTGGCCGGCGGTGGCCGAAGAATCGATCATCGCCCGGGATGTCCTGCTCGCCGAGCACGTCGGCTCCCGCGTGCACATCTGCCACCTGTCGACCGCCGGGTCCGTCGAGATCGTCCGCTGGGCCAAGTCCCGCGGGATCGACGTGACCGCCGAGGTCACCCCGCACCACCTGCTCCTCACCGACGAGATGGTGCGCACGTACAACCCCGTCTACAAGGTCAACCCGCCGCTGCGCACCGAGCGCGACGTGATGGCCCTGCGCGAGGCCCTCGCCGACGGCACCATCGACATCGTCGCCACCGACCACGCCCCGCACCCGCACGAGGACAAGGACTGCGAGTGGGCCGCGGCCGCCATGGGCATGGTGGGCCTGGAGACCGCGCTGTCGGTCGTGCAGCGGACGATGGTCGAGACCGGCCTGCTGACCTGGGCGGACGTCGCGGACCGGATGTCCCACGCGCCCGCGCGGATCGGGCAGGCCGAGGGCCACGGCCGCCCCATCTCGGCTGGTGAGCCGGCCAACCTCACCCTGGTCGATTCCGCTTACCGTGGAGAGGTGGACCCCGCGGGCTTCGCCTCGCGCAGCCGCAACACCCCCTACGAGGGCCGTGAGCTGCCGGGACGTATCACCCACACGTTCCTGCGGGGCCGCGCAACGGTCGTCGACGGGAAGCTGGCGTGACTCCTCCACTCATCCGACTGGCCCAAGCACAGCAGTCCGCGCCGGTCACCGACTGGGCCGCACGGATCGGCTGGGTCGTCGGCCTGCTGGTCTTCGTGGCCTTCGTCTACTGGCTGATGCGCCAGGGCTGGAAGTGGCGCGGCACGCTCCAGGGCGACCTGCCCGAGTTGCCCGGCACCCCCGACCAGCCCGGAGAGCCGCGCCTGACGCTCAGCGGCCGCTACCACGGATCCACCACGGCCGGGCAGTGGCTCGACCGGATCGTGGCGCGCGGCCTGGGCACCCGTAGCCGCGTCGAGCTGACCCTGACCGACCAGGGCCTGGACGTCGTACGGCCGGGCGCCGCGGACTTCTTCGTCCCGGCCGCCGCGCTGCGCGGCGCCCGCCTCGACAAGGGCATCGCGGGCAAGGTCCTCACCGAGGGCGGACTGCTGATCGTCACCTGGCAGCACGGCGACCGGCTGATCGACTCCGGTTTCCGCGCCGACCGGGCGGGCGAGCACCCCGCCTGGGTCGAGGCCATCAACGCACTGAGCACCACCACCGAGCACACCGAAACGGAAGGCGCACGATGACGACCTCCACCAGGGGGACCGCCAAGATCCCCGCCGTACTCGTCCTGGAGGACGGCCGCACCTTCCGCGGCCGCGCCTACGGGGCCGTGGGGGAGACCTTCGGCGAAGCGGTGTTCTCCACCGGCATGACCGGCTATCAGGAGACGCTGACCGACCCCTCGTACCACCGCCAGGTCGTCGTCATGACCGCCCCGCACATCGGCAACACCGGTGTGAACGACGAGGACCCCGAGTCGCAGCGGATCTGGGTCTCCGGCTACGTCGTCCGCGACCCCGCCCGCACCCCGTCCAACTGGCGCTCGGTGCGCTCCCTGGACGACGAGCTGGTGGCCCAGGGCGTCGTCGGCATCAGCGGCATCGACACCCGCGCGCTCACCCGCCATCTCCGCGAGCGCGGTGCGATGCGGGTCGGCATCTTCTCCGGCGAGGCGCTGCCCGACGCGGGCGTGATGCTGGCCAAGGTGCGCCAGGCCCCCGAGATGCAGGGCGCCGACCTGTCCACGCAGGTCGCCACCAAGGAGGCGTACGTCGTCCCGGCGATCGGGCCCGACGGCGCAGCCGTCCCGATTGGCGCAGCGAAGTTCACCGTCGCCGCCATCGACCTGGGCATCAAGGGCATGACCCCGCACCGCATGGCCGAGCGCGGCATCGAGGTGCACGTCCTGCCCGCCACCGCCACCGTCGAGGACGTCTACGCGGTCGCACCGGACGGCGTGTTCTTCTCCAACGGCCCCGGCGACCCGGCGACCGCCGACCACCCCGTCTCCGTCATGCGCGGAGTGCTGGAGCGCAGGACGCCGCTGTTCGGCATCTGCTTCGGCAACCAGATCCTCGGCCGCGCGCTGGGCTTTGGCACCTACAAGCTCAAGTACGGGCACCGCGGCATCAACCAGCCGGTGCAGGACCGTACGACCGGCAAGGTCGAGGTCACCGCGCACAACCACGGATTCGCCGTCGACGCCCCGCTCGACAAGGTTTCCGACACCCCCTTCGGCCGCGCCGAGGTCTCCCACGTCTGTCTCAATGACAACGTGGTGGAGGGCCTCCAGCTGCTCGACCAGCCGGCCTTCAGTGTCCAGTACCACCCCGAAGCCGCCGCGGGTCCGCACGACGCCGCGTACCTCTTCGACCGCTTCGTATCCCTGATGGAGGGCCAGCGTGCCTAAGCGCACCGATATCCAGTCCGTCCTGGTCATCGGCTCCGGCCCGATCGTCATCGGCCAGGCCGCCGAGTTCGACTACTCCGGCACCCAGGCCTGCCGGGTCCTCAAGTCCGAGGGCCTGCGCGTCGTCCTGGTGAACTCCAACCCGGCGACGATCATGACCGACCCGGAGATCGCCGACGCGACCTACGTCGAGCCGATCACCCCGGACTTCGTCGAGAAGATCATCGCCAAGGAGCGCCCCGACGCGCTCCTGCCCACCCTCGGCGGCCAGACCGCGCTGAACACGGCCATCTCGCTGCACGAGGCCGGCACCCTCGACAAGTACGGCGTCGAGCTGATCGGCGCCAACGTCGAGGCGATCAACAAGGGCGAGGACCGCGACCTGTTCAAGGAGGTCGTCGAGGCCGTCAACGCCAAGATCGGCCACGGCGAGTCCGCCCGCTCGGTCATCTGCCACTCCATGGACGACGTCCTCAAGGGCGTCGACGAGCTCGGCGGCTACCCGGTCGTCGTCCGCCCCTCCTTCACCATGGGCGGCGCCGGCTCCGGCTTCGCCCACGACGAGGAGGAGCTGCGCCGGATCGCCGGGCAGGGCCTGACGCTGTCTCCCACCACCGAGGTGCTCCTGGAGGAGTCCATCCTCGGCTGGAAGGAGTACGAGCTGGAGCTGATGCGCGACAAGAACGACAACGTCGTGGTCGTCTGCTCCATCGAGAACTTCGACCCGATGGGCGTGCACACCGGCGACTCGATCACCGTCGCGCCGGCGATGACGCTCACCGACCGCGAGTACCAGATCCTGCGGGACATCGGCATCGCGGTCATCCGCGAGGTCGGTGTGGACACCGGCGGCTGCAACATCCAGTTCGCGGTCAACCCCGAGGACGGCCGGGTCATCGTCATCGAGATGAACCCGCGCGTCTCGCGCTCCTCGGCGCTGGCCTCCAAGGCCACCGGCTTCCCGATCGCGAAGATCGCCGCCCGGCTCGCCGTCGGTTACACCCTCGACGAGATCCCCAACGACATCACCGAGAAGACCCCGGCGTCCTTCGAGCCGACGCTCGACTACGTCGTCGTCAAGGTGCCGCGCTTCGCCTTCGAGAAGTTCCCGGCCGCCGACGCCACGCTGACCACGACCATGAAGTCGGTCGGCGAGGCGATGGCGATCGGCCGCAACTTCCCCGAGGCGCTGCAGAAGGCCCTGCGCTCCCTGGAGAAGAAGGGCAGCCAGTTCGACTTCGTGTCCGCCCCGGGCGCGAAGGCGGAGCTGCTGGAGCTCGCCCAGGTCCCGACCGACGGCCGGATCAACACCGTCATGGCCGCGATCCGGGCCGGCGCCACCCCGCAGGAGGTCTTCGACCACACGAAGATCGACCCCTGGTTCGTCGACCAGCTCTTCCTGGTCAAGGAGATCGCCGACGAGATCGCCGGCGCCGACAAGCTCGAACCGGAGATCCTTGCGGACGCAAAGCGCCACGGCTTCTCCGACGCCCAGATCGCGGACATCCGCGGGCTGCGCGAGGACGTCGTGCGCGAGGTCCGGCACGCCCTCGGCGTCCGCCCCGTCTACAAGACCGTCGACACCTGCGCCGCCGAGTTCGCCGCGAAGACCCCGTACTTCTACTCGTCCTACGACGAGGAGACCGAGGTCGCCCCGCGCGAGAAGCCGGCCGTGATCATCCTCGGCTCCGGCCCCAACCGCATCGGCCAGGGCATCGAGTTCGACTACTCCTGCGTCCACGCCTCCTTCGCGCTCAGCGACGCCGGCTACGAGACCGTGATGGTCAACTGCAACCCGGAGACCGTCTCGACGGACTACGACACCTCCGACCGCCTGTACTTCGAGCCGCTGACGCTCGAGGACGTCCTGGAGATCGTGCACGCCGAGACCCAGGCGGGCCCGGTCGCCGGCGTCGTCGTCCAGCTCGGCGGGCAGACCCCGCTGGGCCTGGCGCAGGCGCTCAAGGACAACGGCGTGCCGATCGTCGGCACCTCGCCCGAGGCGATCGACCTCGCCGAGGAGCGCGGCGCCTTCGGCCGGGTGCTGACCGAGGCCGGTCTGCCCGCGCCCAAGTACGGCACCGCCTTCTCCTTCGACGAGGCCAAGCGGATCGCCACCGAGATCGGCTACCCGGTCATGGTCCGCCCGTCCTACGTGCTGGGCGGCCGCGGCATGGAGATCGTCTACGACGAGCCGTCGCTCGGCGGGTACCTGGAGCGGCACGCGGGGCTGATCTCCGAGCACCCGGTCCTCATCGACCGGTTCCTCGACGACGCCATAGAGATCGACGTGGACGCGCTCTACGACGGCCACGAGCTCTACCTCGGCGGCGTCATGGAGCACATCGAGGAGGCCGGCATCCACTCCGGCGACTCCGCCTGCGCGCTGCCCCCGATCACCCTCGGCGGCTTCGACATCAAGCGGCTGCGGGCGTCGACGGAGGCGATCGCCAAGGGCGTGGGCGTCCGCGGCCTGATCAACATCCAGTTCGCGATGGCCGGCGACATCCTGTACGTCCTGGAGGCCAACCCGCGCGCCTCGCGCACCGTGCCCTTCACCTCGAAGGCCACCGCGGTACCGCTGGCCAAGGCCGCCGCCCGGATCTCGCTCGGCGCCACCATCGCCGAACTGCGCGCCGAGGGCATGCTGCCCAAGAACGGCGACGGCGGCACCCTGCCGCTGGACGCGCCGATCTCGGTCAAGGAAGCCGTCATGCCCTGGTCGCGGTTCCGCGACGCCTCGGGCCGCGGTGTGGACACCGTCCTGGGCCCCGAGATGCGCTCCACCGGCGAGGTCATGGGCATCGACTCGGTCTTCGGCACGGCGTACGCCAAGTCCCAGGCCGGCGCCTACGGGGCGCTGCCCACCAAGGGCCGGGCCTTCGTGTCCGTCGCCAACCGCGACAAGCGCTCGATGATCTTCCCGGCCCGTGAGCTGGTCGCGCACGGCTTCGAACTGCTCGCTACCTCCGGCACCGCCGAGGTGCTGCGCCGCAACGGCATCAACGCCACCGTGGTGCGCAAGCAGTCCGAGGGCGAGGGCCCCGACGGCGAGAAGACCATCGTCCAGCTGATCCACGACGGCCAGGTCGACCTGATCGTCAACACCCCCTACGGCACCGGCGGCCGGCTCGACGGCTACGACATCCGTACCGCCTCCGTCGCCCGCGGCGTCCCCTGCCTGACCACGGTCCAGGCGCTGGCCGCCGCCGTCCAGGGCATCGAAGCGATGGCCCGCGGCGATGTGGGCGTGCGTTCCCTCCAGGAACACGCCGAACATCTCATCGCGGCCCGCGAGGAGTAGGGCCCACGAGGGGGACACCGAAGCGGTGTCCCCCTCGTCATGAGCCCCTCGACCGACCCTCACCGCGAAAAGGCCAGCCGAACGATGTACCGCCTCTTCTTCCAACTGATCTTCCAGCGCATGGACCCCGAGAAGGCCCACCACCTGGCCTTCCGCTGGATCCGCTGGGCCGCGCGCACCCCCGTGCTGCGCACCTTCCTCGCCGCCGCCCTGGCGCCCCGCTACAAGGAGCTGCGCACCGAGGCCCTGGGCCGCCGGATGCACGGCCCCTTCGGCCTGGCCGCCGGCTTCGACAAGAACGCCGTCGCCGTCGACGGGATGGCCATGCTCGGCTTCGACCACGTCGAGATCGGCACCGTCACCGCCCAGCCGCAGCCCGGCAACCCCAAGAAGCGCCTCTTCCGGCTCGTGCCGGACCGCGCGCTGATCAACCGCATGGGCTTCAACAACGACGGCTCCGCCTCCGTCGCGGCGCGCCTGGCGGCCCGCAACCCGGTCTTCCCGACGACGCTCGGCGTCAACATCGGCAAGACCAAGATCGTCCCGGAGTCCGAGGCGATCGGCGACTACGTCACCTCCACCGAGCGGCTCGCCCCGCACGCCGACTACCTGGTCGTCAACGTCTCCTCCCCGAACACCCCGGGCCTGCGCAACCTCCAGGCCGTCGAGCACCTGCGCCCGCTGCTCAGCGCCGTACGCGAGGCCGCCGACCGCACGGTCACCGACCACCGGGTCCCGCTGCTGGTCAAGATCGCCCCGGACCTCGCCGACGCGGACATCGACGCGGTCGCCGACCTCGCCGTCGAGCTGGGCCTGGACGGGATCATCGCCACCAACACCACCATCGCCCGCGAGGGCCTCGGCCTGACCTCCGACCCGAAGGTGATCGCCGAGACCGGCGGCCTGTCCGGCGCGCCCGTCAAGGAGCGCTCCCTGGAGGTGCTGCGCCGCCTCTACGCCCGCGTCGGCGACCGGGTCACCCTCATCGGCGTCGGCGGCATCGAGACCGCCGAGGACGCCTGGCAGCGCATCCTGGCCGGCGCCACGCTGATCCAGGGCTACAGCGCGTTCATCTACCAGGGCCCGTTCTGGTGCCGCGCGATCCACAAGGGACTCGCCGCGCGTCTGCGCAACAGCCCGTACGCCACCCTCGCCGACGCGGTCGGCGCCGAGCACAAGAAGGTGACCGCTTAAATGAGCCCGGAGCCCTTCGGCGCGCGCCTGCGCCGCGCCATGGACGAGCGCGGCCCGCTGTGCGTCGGCATCGACCCGCACGCCTCCCTGCTGGCCGACTGGGGCCTGAACGACGATGTCGCGGGCCTGGCCCGCTTCACCCGCACCGTCGTCGAGGCGCTCGGCGAGCGGGTCGCGGTCTTCAAGCCGCAGGCGGCGTTCTTCGAGCGCTTCGGCTCGCGCGGCCTCGCCGTCCTGGAGACCGCCGTCGTCGAGGCGCGCGAGCGCGGCGCCCTGGTCCTGATGGACGCCAAGCGCGGTGACATCGGCTCGACCATGGCGGCGTACGCCGAGACCTTCCTGCGCACCGACTCGCCGCTGTTCTCGGACGCCCTGACGGTCTCCCCGTACCTCGGCTACGGCTCGCTGAAGCCGGCCGTCGACCTGGCGCGGGAGAACGGCTGCGGGCTCTTCGTCCTCGCCCTCACCTCCAACCCGGAGGGCGCGGAGGTTCAGCGGGCGGTGCGCGAGGACGGCCGCACCATCGCCGCGACCATGCTCGGCCACCTCGCCGCCGAGAACGCCGACGCCGAGCCGATGGGCTCCTTCGGCGCGGTGGTCGGCGCCACGCTCGGCGATCTCTCCTCGTTCGATCTGACGATCAACGGCCCGCTGCTGGCTCCGGGCATCGGCGCCCAGGGTGCCACCCCCGCCGACCTCCCGACCGTCTTCGGCGACGCCGTGCGCAACGTCGTCCCGAGCGTCAGCCGGGGTGTCCTGCGGCACGGCCCGGACACCGCGGCACTGCGCGCGGCGGCGGACCGATTCGCCGGCGAAGTGCGCAGCGCGCTCGATTAGGGAGCTTCCAGCGGGGACTTTGGTCCCGAATTGTCCTGGTCAGCAGAGTCTGACCAGGACTTTTCGTCTGTTCTCGCTGACTCTGACGCGATCGGCCGCTAGTCTCCGTCGAGAGCACTGCACGTAAGCGCGTTGCTCGTTGCTCCGCAGTTGTGGGGCGACTAGGTTCCACACCGGTCCGTATCCGACAGTTCGACATCCGAGGTGACGTAGGCGTGGCTCTTCCGCCCCTTACCCCTGAACAGCGCGCAGCCGCGCTCGAGAAGGCCGCCGCGGCTCGCCGGGAGCGCGCCGAGGTCAAGAATCGGCTCAAGCACTCCGGTGCATCCCTCCATGAGGTCATCAAGCAGGGCCAGGAGAACGACGTCATCGGCAAGATGAAGGTCTCCGCCCTGCTGGAGTCCCTGCCGGGCGTCGGCAAGGTCCGCGCCAAGCAGATCATGGAGCGACTCGGGATCTCCGAGAGCCGCCGTGTCCGGGGTCTTGGCTCCAACCAGATCGCGTCGCTGGAGCGCGAGTTCGGCAGCACCGCTTCCTGAATTTTCCGGCATCACCGGGAAGCTGGAATAATCGCTGCATGAGTTCTGCAGTCTCCGGGGGGACGACCCCCGCGCCCCCGGCCAGACAACCGCGACTGACCGTGCTCTCCGGCCCCTCCGGGGTCGGCAAGAGCACGGTCGTCGCGCATATGCGCAAGGTCCACCCCGAGGTCTGGCTCTCGGTCTCGGCCACCACCCGCAAGCCGCGGCCCGGGGAGCGGCACGGTGTCCAGTACTTCTTCGTCGACGACGAGGAATTCGACAAGCTGGTCGCCAACGGCGAGCTGCTCGAATGGGCCGAATTCGCGGGCAACCGCTACGGCACCCCGCGCAAGGCGGTGCTGGACCGCCTGGAGTCCGGCGAGCCGGTCCTGCTGGAGATCGATCTGCAGGGCGCCCGCCAGGTCCGTGAGTCCATGGCGGAGGCCCACCTGGTCTTCCTGGCCCCGCCGAGCTGGGACGAGCTGGTCCGCCGGCTCACCGGCCGGGGCACCGAGGCGCCCGAGGTCATCGAGCGCCGGCTGGAGGTCGCCAGGGTCGAGCTGGCCGCGGAGAAGGAGTTCGACGCGACGCTCGTCAACACCTCCGTCGAGGACGTGAGCCGTGAGCTGCTAGCCTTGATGCTGCATCGATCCGAGGAGCCCAACGCCGGCGGCTGACGCCGCGGAGCCGCACCGGCCCTCGGACCGGCCGAGATTTTGCGCCGTGCCGTATGGCACAAGGGCGCGTGACACCCAGGCTTCATCCCCTTTCGGAAGGTAGAGAGTGTCCTCTTCCATCACCGCACCCGAGGGCATCATCAACCCGCCCATTGATGAGCTTCTCGAGGCCACCGACTCGAAGTACAGCCTCGTGATCTACGCCGCCAAGCGCGCGCGCCAGATCAACGCGTACTACTCCCAGCTCGGCGAGGGCCTCCTCGAGTACGTCGGCCCGCTGGTCGACACGCACGTCCACGAGAAGCCCCTCTCGATCGCGCTCCGCGAGATCAACGCGGGTCTGCTGACCTCCGAGGCCATCGAGGGCCCCGCTCAGTAAGCAGCAGTACTTTTCACCAAGGGCCCGGCAAGGGGCACCGCCCGGCGACCGGCCGGGGGAGCGACCGCCGGGCCCTTGGTGTGTCATAGGGGCGTACGGACCTACGGACCTTCAGCTCGGGGAGCGGCGAAGCGATGGACAAGCGGGAGCGGGAGCGGCCCAGGGTCGTCCTGGGTGTCAGCGGCGGCATCGCCGCGTACAAGGCGTGTGAGCTGCTGCGGCGGTTCGCCGAGTCCGGGCACGACGTACGGGTGGTGCCCACCGCCTCGGCGCTGCACTTCGTCGGCGAGGCCACCTGGTCGGCGCTGTCCGGCAACCCGGCCACCACCGAGGTCTGGGAGTCCGTCCACGAGGTCCCGCACGTCCGCATCGGCCAGGCCGCCGACCTCGTCGTGGTCGCCCCCGCCACCGCCGACATGCTGGCCAAGGCCGCCCACGGCCTCGCCGACGACCTGCTGACCAACACCCTGCTCACCGCGCGCTGCCCGGTGGTCTTCGCCCCGGCGATGCACACCGAGATGTGGGAGAACCCCGCCACGCAGGAGAACGTCGCCACCCTGCGCCGGCGCGGTGCGATCGTCGTCGAGCCCGCCGTCGGCCGGCTGACCGGCGTCGACACGGGCAAGGGCCGCTTCCCCGACCCGGTCGAGATCTTCGAACTCTGTCGCCGGGTCCTGGTCCGTGGCGCGCAGGGCGCCTCGGTGCAGGACCTGGCCGGCCGCCATGT
Source organism: Streptomyces sp. NPDC059008 (assembly GCF_042749045.1). NCBI lineage: Bacteria > Bacillati > Actinomycetota > Actinomycetes > Kitasatosporales > Streptomycetaceae > Streptomyces > Streptomyces sp. NPDC059008. The sequence continues at coordinate 249,213 of NZ_JBHYJC010000008.1, forward strand.
GGTCGTCACCGCCGGCGGCACCCGTGAACCGCTGGACCCCGTCCGCTACCTGGGCAACCGCTCCTCCGGCAAGCAGGGCTACGCGCTCGCCGCGACCGCGGCCGCCCGCGGCGCCCGGGTCACGCTGGTCGCGGGCAACACCGAGCTGCCCGACCCCGCCGGGGTGGACGTGCTGCACATAGGCACCGCCCGCCAGCTCCGGGAGGCCGTCCTGAAGGCCGCGGCGGATGCCGACGCGGTCGTCATGGCCGCGGCCGTCGCCGATTTCCGTCCCGCCGTCTACACCACCGGCAAGATCAAAAAGGTCGAGGGCCGGGAGCCGGAACCAGTCACCCTGGTCCGGAATCCGGACATCCTCGCCGAGCTCTCCGCCGACCGCGCCCGCCCCGGGCAGATCGTCGTGGGCTTCGCCGCGGAGACCGACGACGTGCTGGCCAACGGACGTGCCAAGCTCGCCCGCAAGGGCTGTGACCTGCTGGTCGTCAATGAGGTCGGCGAGCACAAGGCCTTCGGCTCGGCCGAGAACGAGGCGGTGATCATGGCTGCCGACGGCACCGAGACCCCGGTCCCCTACGGCCCCAAGGAAGCCCTGGCAGACACGGTCTGGGACCTGGTGGCCCCGCGCCTGCCCTAGTCCCGGGCCTGCTCGCGCCCGTACGGCCGAATCTCGCCCATCGGTCACCTCAACGGCCTCACGAAAACCGGCGTGTCCCCTTGACCCGACCCATACTCAAGGTGATCGTCCTACCGTGAGGCGTGGTGTTGCAGGTCACGAGGGGTCCATAAATCGAGACCGCGTGCCCGAACGCCACATACGACCGATAAACTGGCGAGTGGATCGGGCCGAGCGCAGCTCTCGGCCCTTCCGCCAATGATCAGCCAGCAGCCGCTGCAACCCCAGGGAGCGATGTGTCCCGCCGCCTGTTCACCTCGGAGTCCGTGACCGAGGGCCACCCCGACAAGATCGCTGACCAGATCAGCGACACCATCCTCGACGCGCTCCTCAAGGAGGACCCGACTTCCCGGGTCGCCGTCGAGACGCTGATCACCACCGGCCTGGTCCATGTGGCCGGCGAGGTGACGACCAAGGCGTACGCCGACATCCCCAACCTCGTCCGCAACAAGATCCTGGACATCGGCTACGACTCGTCCAAGAAGGGCTTCGACGGCGCCTCCTGCGGCGTCTCGGTGTCCATCGGCGCGCAGTCCCCGGACATCGCCCAGGGTGTCGACACCGCGTACGAGAACCGCGTCGAGGGCGATGACGACGAGCTGGACCGGCAGGGCGCGGGCGATCAGGGCCTGATGTTCGGCTATGCCTGCGACGAGACGCCCGAGCTGATGCCGCTGCCGATCAACCTGGCGCACCGGCTCTCCCGGCGTCTGTCCGAGGTGCGCAAGAACGGGACCATCCCCTA